>NZ_PSRR01000103.1 GCF_004296405.1 Bradyrhizobium sp. Leo170 | reverse complement strand
TGCGCTGTGGCCGCCGGCGGCTGCGCCGCGGGCGGTTTGGCGGGCTTGCCCATCTGCCCGATCGGCCCATACACGACCGCCGCCCCCAACACGATGACCGCGACGATGGCGCCCAACAGGCCCCCGACCGATTGCGATGTCATACCCGATTGTCCCCGCAACTGATGCGCGATCTCGGCCAAGCGCACTTTTGGCCGGATCACACGCCAACGGCCGGTGATATCACGAAAAACGGCAATCAAGGAATAGGATTGCGGGTCGCTCCCTCCCCGTCATTGCGAGCGCAGCGAAGCAATCCATCGCGCCACTTGCGGAGGCATGGATTGCTTCGTCGCTATCGCTCCTCGCAATGACGGCCGGGGCGCTCTGGTAGCCTATTGCTTGCTGTTCGCCGCCGCCTTGCGTCGGACGAAAGCAGAGACAATGTCCTTCTGCGCAAGCTCGATGGCGCGGTTGGCGGTGCCGAGATGCGCGCTCGCGTCCTCGTTCGGGAATTGCTCGGTGAGGAAGCCGATCAGCGAGGCCCGGAAATTCTGCCGCTCCGAGGGACACGCACTCGCCATCAGGGAAGCGAACTCCTGGTCCGACATGGTCTTGTTGCTGTCGCGGGGATATTCGCGGGCGAGGCAATTCCAGTAGGCGTCGCGGCCGATCACGGCGAGCTTGTGCGCATCGTCGAGATCGTCATCGGCGATCGCGGCGGAGGGTATCAGAACCAGAAGGACCGCGATCATCATGCGCATTGTTGTTCTCCTTTTTGGGGTATCCTAACGCGGATGGCCTGGATCGATAAGCGTGGAAAGCTTGACGCCGGCCAACTGGCCAATCACGATTTATTTGACTACTCTCGGGTGGTCCCCTCCTCACGATGAGTTCTTCTCGTGGCCAAAGCCCCAAAGAAAACTGCAGGCAGCATCTATATCGGCATCGGCGGCTGGACCTTCGAGCCGTGGCGCGGCGTGTTCTATCCGGACAAGCTCGCGCAATCGAAGGAGCTGTCCTATGCCGCATCGAAGCTGACCTCGATCGAGATCAACGGCACCTATTACGGCTCGCAGAAGCCGGAGAGTTTCCGCAAATGGGCCAGCGAAGTCCCCGACGGATTCGTGTTCTCCGTGAAGGGCCCGCGCTTTGCGACCAACCGCCGCGTGCTGGCGGAAGCCGGCGACTCCATCAAGCGCTTCTATGATTCCGGCGTGCTGGAACTCGGCGACCGACTCGGGCCGGTGCTCTGGCAATTCGCACCGACCAAGAAATTCGACGGCGCGGATTTCGGCAAGTTCCTCGAGCTCTTGCCGCGCAAGCTCGACGGCCGCGCGCTGCGCCATGTGGTCGAAGTCAGGCACGACAGTTTCTGCGTGCCCGACTTCGTCGCGCTGATCCGCGAATTCGAAACGCCGGTCGTGTTCGCCGAGCACGGCAAATATCCGGCGATCGCCGATGTCGCCAGCGATTTCGTCTACGCGCGGCTGCAGAAGGGCAATGACGAGATCAAGACCTGCTATCCGCTGAAGCAGCTTGACGCCTGGGCCAAGCGGTTCGAGGAATGGGCCGGCGGCGGCGATCCGGACGACCTACCGCATGTCGAGAAGACAAAACCGAAGAAGATGCCGCGCGACGTGTTCGCCTATGTGATCCACGAGGGCAAGGTGCGCGCGCCGGCCGGCGCGATGGAGTTGATCGAGCGCGTGAAGTGATCGGGACGCCGGATGGCCAGGAAACTCTTCACGATCGGCTACGAGCAGACACCGCCCAAGGCGGTGCTCGATGAGCTCGAGCAGGCCGGCGTGAAGCTTCTGGTCGATGTCCGTGCCGTGACGTCATCCCGCCGGCCAGGCTTTTCCAAGAATCAGCTTGCGGCAGGGCTCGACGAGCGCGGCATCGCCTATGTCCATCTCGCGGCGCTCGGCACCCCGAAGGAGGGGCGGCTCGCCGCGCGCAGCGGCCAGCATGAGCTGCTCCGCACGATCTATGGACAGCACCTGAAAACGTCGCAGGCGAAAGAACAGCTCGACGAATTGTCGTCGCTGGTGAAAAAGGCGGGACCGGTGTGCCTCATGTGCTACGAGCGTGACCACACGCATTGCCACCGCCAGATGATTGCCGAGATCATCGAGGACCGCGACGGCGTGAAGGTGGAGAATCTGGTCGCGCCGCAGGTATAGGTCCGTAGCCCGGGTGGAGCGAAGCGTAACCCGGGTATCTGCATCCGCATCGCGAGCGGCCCCGGGTTGCGCTTCGCTCCACCCGGGCTACAAGACTTCCTGTCATTCCGGGGCGCGCGTAGCGCGAGCCCGGAATCCATCGAGCCACGGGTGCAGGTGGATAAATGGATTCCGGGCCTGCGCCTTCGGCGCATCCCGGAATGACAGGGGAGCGTGGATTACCCCTCCAGCCACAATCTCCCCTCCATCATCTTCACGCAGCCGCCGCCGACATGCACGGACGCGACAGTGCCACCCTGTTTGCGGACGCGGGTGAGCAGGAGGCTCGGCCGGCCCATGTCGACGCCCTGGCCGATGCGCAGCCTCAATTCGCCGTCGCGCACCTCGTCGAGATCGGCAAGGAATGCGGCGGCGGCCGCCGTGGCGCTGCCGGTCGCGGGATCCTCCGAGAGGGCACTCGAGCCCGGATGGAACATGCGCGCCTGCAGGTCGAGCGGCTGCTCGGCTGCGGGCACGTCGCGGGTGTAGAAATAGACCGCATCCGAACCGTCGCACGGAAACGTCCGCGCGAAGGCCACGGCATCGGGTCGTGCCCGTTTCAGCGCGTCGCGCGAGGCGAGCTCGACCATCAGGAACGGCAGGCCGACCGAAACGATCTGCGGCAGATGCCGGTCCGTCTTCACGTCACTCGCCAACAGCGACAAGCAGGCCGCGGCCTGTTCGGTGCCGACGTGGGACAGCCGCTGCAGCGGCTGCGGCGCGGTGAGCTCGGCGCCCGTGACCCTGCCCTGCTCGGTCAGGATCTCGACCGGCACGAGCCCCGCCTTCTCCTCAAATCTCAGCCGCACCGGCGGCTTTTGCGCGAGCGTCGCCAGCACGAAGGCGGTGCCGACATTGGGATGACCGGCGAAGGGGATTTCCGAGCGCACGGTGAAGATGCGGACCTGCGCATCGTTCGCACTGTCCTGCGGCGGCAGCACGAACGTCGTCTCGGAATAGTTGAACTCGGTCGCGATCGCCTGCATCTGCGCGGTCGAGAGCCCGCCCGCCTCGAGCACCACGGCGAGCGGATTGCCGCCGAACGCGCGATCGGTGAAGACATCAACGGTGACGTAGCGACGCTGCATGAAATCCTCCTATCCCAGTTGCCACACCGCAACCGGCTTCTCGTAACCGCGGATCGGCACCTCACCGCGCGGCACCGCATCGTGCGCCGCCTCGCCGAGCGCCTCGCGTACTTCGGACGAGATCAGGAACTGCGAGTTCAGCTCCTTGTTGAGCGCCTCCAGCCGCGCCGCAAAATTCACGGTGTCGCCGATCACCGTATATTCCTTGCGCCTGGGTGAGCCGATACTGCCGGCGACGACCTCGCCGATATGGATGGCGATGCCGATGCGCAGCGGCCAGCTCGTGGTCTTGTTGGTGTGCTCATTGGCGATCAGCATCTCGCGCGCCGCAGCCACCGCCTGATACGCGGCGTCGTCGGCTTCAAGCGGCGCGCCGAACAGCGCGAGGAAGCCGTCGCCCAGAAACTTGTTCACGATGCCGCCATGGCGGTCGAGGATATCGACCAGCACGGCAAAGGCGCCGTCGAGCCGGTCGACCACCTCCTGCGGCGAGCGCGTCCGCGCGCCCGCGGTGAAACTGCGGAAATCGACGAACATCACAGCGACGCGGCGGATATCGCTGTCGGTCGACGCGCCCTCCGTCATCAGCCGCTCGACAACCTGCGGCGAGACGTGCTGGCCGAACAGATCGGTGATGCGGTCGCGCGCGGTGGCAGCCGCGATGCTGGCCGCAAACTGCCGCCGCAACTGGACGCCGACCGCGCCCGCAAGCATGCCGCAGATCAGCACGATGAAGCTGCGCGCCGCATGATAATAAAGGTTCGGCTCCGGATCGGTGCCGCCGTTCGGATGAAAGAACATCGCCAGATAGAATAGCTGTGCCGCGGCAACGAACCCGGTGAAGGTCGAGAGCCAGAAATCCAGCCGCAGTGTCGAGAGGATGATGAAGATGAAATAGAGGAACGGTGCCGCGAATCCGAGCGCAGCGACCGATCCCATGCTCTGGATATGCAACGCCAGCGCGACCGTCGGTAACGAGGTCTCGATCAGCGCGCCGATGTAGCGCCGCACCACGGGCAGGTCGCGACCGTTCCGCATATGTCGGGTGATCGCGCCATGCACCCACAATTCGAACAGGATAAACGGCAAGGTGATGTAAAAGATAAATGATACCCTGAGATTGCCGTGCCAGACACGGCTTACGGCCTCGGGCGCAAGGAAGTCGATGCCCAACCCGATGAGGGCAAGCAGCACCGCTGTCCCGATCAGCGCCTTGATCCGGAGCAGCTCGGTCGTCATCACCTCGTGCATCAGCGCCTGGTGGAAATCGGCGGATACCGCCGAAGCCTGCCCGTCTGTCTTCCTGCCCCAGAATCCGGCCATGCCCTTGCCCTGGAATGACGCCGATTAATCGGACTGAATATAGCCTCAATCGAGCGTGCGACGGAAGCGTGTCACGGCGATCGTCATCGCCACCAGCATCAGTACAATCAGTGCAATCGTGTCGTATTGCAGGTTGGCGAGGCCGGCGCCCTTCAGCATGATGGCGCGGACGATGCGGACGTAATGGGTCAGCGGCAGGCCCTCGCCGAGATATTGTGCCCATAGCGGCATGCCCGCGAACGGAAACATGAAGCCGGAGAGCAGGATGCTCGGCAGGAAGAACATCATCGAGAGCTGCATCGCCTGCAACTGGTTCTGCACGATGGTGGAGAACGTATAGCCGATCGACAGATTGGTGGTGATGAACAGCGTGGTCAGCGCAGCCAAGAGCAGCACGCTGCCGAGGATCGGCACGCCGAACAGGAGCGCACCAATGCCGACGATCAGCGAGGCCTGCACGAAGCCGACAATGACATAAGGGATGATCTTGCCGAACATCACCTCAACCGGCTTGATCGGCATCGACAACAGGCTCTCCATCGTGCCGCGCTCGATCTCGCGCGTCACCGACAGCGCGGTGAAAATCAGCATGGTCATGGTCAGGATGGTACCGACCAGGCCGGGCACGATGTTGAGCCGCGACTCGGCGGCCGGGTTGTAGCGGGCGTGCGTCCTGATCTCGAACGGCATGTCCGGGGGATCGCCGACGTGCAGATCGTGCTCCAGCGCGGTCTGCACCAGGGCGCCGAGAGCGCCGAGCGCCGCGCTTGACGCGATCGGATCGGTCGCGTCGGCCGCGACCAGCAGCGCCGGCTTGTCGCCGCGCCGCACCGCGCGCTCGAAGCCGCGCGGGATCTCGACGCCGAACAGCACCTTGCCGGATTTCAGGAGGTCGTCGAACTCGGCGACATCGTGCACCTCGCGGGTGAAGCGGAAATAGGCGGTGTTCTCCATCGCCTTGAGGATCGAACGCCCGAGATCGCTGTCCTCCTGGATCAGCACCGCCGTCGGCAGATGGCGCGGCGTGGTGTTGATGGCGTAGCCGAACAGCAGAAGCTGCATCACCGGGATCATCACGATCATGGCGAAGGAGACGCGGTCGCGGCGAAGCTGGATGAATTCCTTCACCAGCATCGCATAGCTGCGCCGCCAGAAGCCGAAGGCCGGCTCCCTTGCCTCGACCATAGGATGGACTGCGTCGATCGCGCTCATTGGAAATTATCCCTGGAAATTATCCTTGGAACGCCCCATGAGATCGATGAAGACGTCTTCGAGCGACGGCTCGCTGTCCTGCCAGTGCCAGCGCGGATCGTCGCGATAGGATGCAACGGTCGCGTCCAGCGCCGCCTTGTCGCGGCCGGACACATGCAGGCTGGTGCCGAACGGCGCCACCATGTCGATGCCGCCCTTGCCGGCGAGCTCGGCGGTGAGGTCGTTGAGATCGTCGCCGGTCACCGTATAGGTCGAGAGCGCCGAGCCCGCGATCACCTCTTCCACCGTCCCATGCGCCAGGAGATGGCCATAGGCGATGTAAGCGATCTCATGGCAGCGCTCGGCCTCGTCCATGTAGTGCGTGGAGACCAGCACGGTCAAGCCGTCGGCGGCGAGCGCGTGGATCTCGTTCCAGAAATCGCGCCGCGCCTTGGGGTCGACGCCGGCGGTCGGCTCGTCCAGCAGCAGAAGTCTCGGATTGGGCAGCGTACAGGCCCCGAGCGCAAGCCGCTGCTTCCAGCCGCCGGAGAGATTGCCGGCAAGCTGCTCCTCGCGGCCCTTCAGCCCGATGCGCGCGATCATCTCGCGCGCCGCACTCCGTGCGTCAGGAAGGCCGTAGAGCCGCGCGACGAATTCCAGATTCTCGCGCACCGAGAGATCCTGGTACAGGCTGAAGCGCTGGGTCATGTAGCCGACCAGGCGCTTGATGCGGTCGGCATCGCGGCGGATATCGTAGCCGAGGCAGGTGCCGTTGCCGCTGTCGGGCGTGAGAAGTCCGCAGAGCATGCGGATGGTCGTGGTCTTGCCGCTGCCGTTCGGCCCGAGGAAGCCGTAGATCGTGCCGCGCCTGACCTGCATCGACAGATCATGCACGACCTCGCGGCCGCCGAACGATTTGGTCAGGCCATGGACATCGATGGCGATGTCGGGCGTATGGTTTGCAACCGTGCTCATCGCCGATCCGCCACCGGCGTCTTCGGATTGAGATAGACGCTGATCGGCTGTCCGACGCGCAAGGCATCGGGCCGGCTCGGCCGCGCCTGGATCAGGTAGACCAGCTTGTTGCGCTCATCGAGGCTATAGATCACGGGCGGCGTGTATTCCGCCGTGGTCGCGATGAAATAGATCTTCGCCGTGAGATCGGCGGCGCAATTGTCGCAGACGACGCGCACCTGGTCGCCGATCGAAAGCTTCGGCAGTTCAGCCTCAGGCACGAAGAAGCGCAGCTTCATGTTGCCGGGCGGCATGATCGAGAGCACCGGCCGCTGCGCCGCCACCATCTCGCCCTCGCGGAAATAGATCTGCTGGATGGTGCCGGCGACCGGCGCAAAGCCCTTGCGCCGCGCCAGCCGCGTCTCCGACGTGTTGACCTTGGCCTGGGCCACGCGCAGCGCCGAGACCGCGGCGTCAAGATTGGCCTGCGTGCCGGCGCCGGTTCCTCTCAGCGAAGCCGCGCGGTCATAGGTCTGCTGCGCATTGGCAAGCGTGGCCTTGTTCTGATTGAGATCGGCCTGCTGCAGGTCGTCGTCGACAGAGTAAAGAAGGTCGCCGACCTTCACCTCGTCGCCTTCGCGCACGTTGAGCTTCACCACGCGGCCGGCTTCATCCGGGCTGACGAAGATCATGTCGGCCTCGACCCAGCCCTGGAAGCCGGGATCGCGGCGCTCCTGGCAACCGGCCAGTGCCGCCGCCAGCGCCACCATCGCCAGTATCTTCACCAGACGCGACGAAGTCATGTCGTCCTCCGCTCGCCGAAGATCAGGTCGAGATGAACACGAAACATCTCGATCGCATCCAGTGGCGAATGCCGGCTGAACATGCTCTGCCAGATCACCGCGATCAGGGCCGGCGCGATCATGATCTGCGGGTAGCGCGCCAATTCCTTGTTGCGGATCTCGCCGCGCGTGATCCCAAGCTCGATCAGGGCGCGCATGCCGGCCATCCCGCGCGAGACCACTTCACGGAAATAGAAATCGGCAATCTCCGGAAAGCGCGGGCCTTCGCTGACGATCAGGCGCACGATGTCGCCGCGCGACGTGGAAGCGACCTCCCGGATAAACATTTGCGCAAAGCCCTCCACCGCCTCGCGCACTGATCCATGCAGCGGCGCCGGCGATGCCATGCGGTCGATCAGCGGCACCAGCGCAGTGCGGATCAATTCCTCGAACATCGATTCCTTGTCCTTGAAATGCAGGTAGATCGTGCCCTTGGCGACGCCGGCACGTTTCGCGATATCGTCGAGCCGGGTCGCGGCAAAGCCGCGCGCGACGAACTCTTCCATCGCCGCCTCCACGATCGCGGCCCGCCGCTCCGCTGCGCGCTCGGCACGGTTAGCCCCGCCGCCTGCGATCTTCGGCGAGACCACTTTTGACACTTTGGCGCGCGCCGCCGTGCTGGCGGGTCGGCAGGCCTTGGATGGAATGGATGGTTCGGGGCACTGTTTCATGATCAGATCATGACTGACTGGTCAGTCATTGTCAAGATAAGCTTTCGGTCCGTAGCCCGGGTGGAGCGGAACGCGTAACCCGGGGAAATCTGTATCCGCAGCGGTGCCGGTTCCCAGGTTACGCTGACGCTCCACCCGGGCTACGAGGCTAGCCCCGGGTGGAGCGGAACCCGTCATTCCGGGGGCGTGCGCAGCACGAACCCGGAATCCATCGTGCCACGAGAGCAAGCGGAGAAATGGATTTCGGGCCTGCGCCTTCGGCGCATCCCGGAATGACGAGGATGGGCCCTAACCGAACTCCAGCACCATGCGGCCGTCGATCTTTCCGGATTTCATCCGGTCGAAGATGTCGTTGATCTTCTCGAGCGGCGCCTTGTTGATCTCGGCGTGCACCTTGCCGTCGGTTGCGAAGGCGATGGCTTCGTCGAGATCGCGGCGGGTGCCGACGATCGAGCCGCGCACGGTGATGCGCTTCAAGACGACATCGAAGATCGGGGTCGGGAATTCGCCCGGCGGTAGGCCAACGAGGCTGACCGTCCCCTTGCGGCGGACCATCTTGAGCGCCTGCGCGAACGCGGCCGTCGACACCGCCGTCACCAGCACGCCGTGCGCCCCTCCCCCGGTCGATGCCAGCACCTTCTCCACCGCCCTGTCGGACAGCGCATTGACGGCAAGATCCGCGCCGGTGGTGCGTGCAAGCTCGAGCTTGTCCTCGGCGATATCGACCGCGGCAACCTTGAGCCCCATTGCCTTGGCATATTGGATGGCGACATGGCCGAGCCCGCCGACGCCGGAGATGACGACCCACTCGCCCGGCCGCGCTTCAGTCTCCTTCAATCCCTTGTAGGTCGTGACGCCCGCGCACAGGATCGGCGCCACCTTTGCGAAATCGACATTGGCCGGCAATCGCGCGGCGAAGGCGGCCGACGCGATCACATATTCGGCGAAGCCGCCGTTCACGCTGTAGCCGGTGTTGTGCTGGTGCTCACACAGGGTTTCCCAACCGGTCTCGCAATATTCGCAGCGCATGCAGGCGTCATGCAGCCAGGCGACGCCGACGGCGTCACCGACTTTGAGATTGGTCACACCCGGGCCGAGTGCCGCGACAATGCCGGCGGCCTCATGGCCAGGAATGAACGGCGGAACCGGCTTCACCGGCCAGTCACCGGATGCGGCGTGCAGATCGGTGTGACACACGCCGCAGGCTTTCACCTTGACCAGAACTTCGCCCGGCCCCGGTTCCGGCACCGGCACATTCTCGATCTCGAGTGGCTTGCCAAAATTTCGGACAACAGCGGCTTTCATGGTCGGCATCTGTCTACTCCTTCGCTTTGGAACGCAGACTAGCGGTGACCGCCCTCTCGCCTTTTGATCGGTGTCAAAGGGCGCGCCGAATGTGCGCGCGTGACAGCGCGATGACAACTGCGACAATCTGTAGCCCGGGTGAAGTCCGTAGCCCGGGTGGAGCGAAGCGCAACCCGGGAAGCTGCACCAGCGGTTCAAGCGCCCCGGGTTACGCGGAGCCTGTCATCGGGCGCGCGTTCGCGCGACCCGTTGGCTCCACCCGGGCTACGACGCCACAACTGGCGCGCTACCCCTTGGCGTCGCAGGCCCAGGCACGGATCACGCACTCCTTGCCGCCATATTCGTAGCACTTGCGCGTGGCGGCGTTCAGTGAGCGCGAGATCTTCGGCTCCACCGCGTAGCCGTGGGCGCCGCAGGGATTCATCATGTCGATGGAGAGCGCAGCGCAGGCACGCTTCATCGTGACGGTGGTGCACTCGCCCTTGCATTGCTTCAGCGCCGCGGCGCGCGCCTCTGCTTCGGCGGCATAGTCGTAAGCCTGGCCATAGGCGCCGCATTTGCCGACCGCAAAGGCACCCGCCGCCCAGCTCTCGGTGATGAAACGCGTAGCAGCCAACAGCAGCGTCAGCGCAAGAATGAACAACGCGCGGCGTTGCGCGCGCCTCGTCGAGACGATCACTTTCCCCACCCCCAAGACAGCCGGCGGAACTCTAGCCGCCGGACGTTTCCACTTGGTGAACGGGAGGTTGAGAGCGGCGCAAATCGCCGCAACCGTCATTGCGAGCGCAGCAAAGCAATCCATGCCTCCGCAAGCGGCAAGATGGATTGCTTCGCTCCGCTCGCAATGACGAGGAGAGAGCGGAGACCCACACGCGGAATCGTAGGGTGGGCAAAGCGCAGCGTGCCCACCATCAAGAGCAGAGCGTGTGTTGGTGGGCACGCTGCGCTTTGCCCACCCTACGCAGCGGCGCTTATCCGCCGCGCGCGGCTTCGAGGGCTTGCGGGGTGTCGATGTCGAGGAAGGCGCTCTGGCCGTCGACGGGGACTTCGGCCACGGCTTCGGCGTGCTTGGCGATCAGGTGGCGGGCACCGATGTCGCCATCGAGCGTCATCAATTCCTTGAAGAAGCGCCGCGACCACAGCACGGGATTGCCGCGCCTTCCTTCGCTGACCGGCACCGCGATCAAATGACCGCGGTCGGGCGCAAAGGTGTCGATCAGCCGGTCGATCAAGGACGCGTCGATCAGCGGCATGTCGCCGAGGCAGATCACGGCGCCGTCGACGCTGTCCGACACTGCGGAGATGCCCGCCTTCACCGAGCTTGCGAGCCCGCCGGCAAAATCCGGATTGCGCACGAATTTCACCTTCAATCCCTGCAGCGCCTGCTCGACCAGTTCGGCCTGATGGCCGGTGACGACGATCACCTCCGAGGCCTTCGAGGCCAGCGCCTGCTCGGCCGCAATGCGCGCGAGCTTCTTGCCGCTGATCTCCGCGAGCAGCTTGTTGGGGCCCCCCATCCGCGTCGAGCGGCCGGCGGCGAGCACGATGGCTGCGACGTTGCGATTGCCTTCGGTGTCGGAGCCCGTGCGGGGCTGCGGCCGCGTCACGATCTCCATCAAGAGCCCGCCGACACCCATGCCGGTGAGCTCCGCCCGCGTGACCTTGATCCCTGCAAGCAGGCGCATCAGCACCCAGTCAAATCCGTTCTCGACCGGAGAGCGCGCGCAGCCGGGCGCACCCAGCACCGGCACCTTCCCCGCGCTGCCGATCAGAAGCAGGTTGCCCGGATCGACCGGCATGCCGAAATGCTCGACCGCGCCGCCGATCCCGGTGATCGCCGCCGGGATCACGTCGCGCCGGTCGGCGATCGCGGAAGCGCCGAACACGATCACGAGCTCGGCGCCAAGCCCGAGCAATTCCTTGATCGAGGCAGCCAGCACCTTCTCTTCATGGGGCACGCGGCGCTCGGCGATGATGCTGGCGCCGGCGGGCGCGAGCCGCTCGGCAGTGACGCGCAAGGTCTTCTCGATCACCTTCAGCGACAGGCCGGGCAGCATCGTGGAGACCACGCCGACCTTCTTGATGACGTAAGGCGCAACGCGCAGCGTCTCGCGGCCGGCCACCGCGACCGCGGCGTCGCGCAAGCGCGATTCGACACCAAAAGGAATAAGCTTGACGGTGGCGATCATCTCGCCTTCGACCACCGGCTTGAAGGCGGTCAGCGTGGCGAGCGTTATCGCCTCGTCGACGTCGTTGATGCGATCGACCGCGGCGCGGTCAACCACCAGCACGCCGGCGCGTCCCGCGAACAAATTGGCACGGCCAGTAAAGGCGCGTTCGACATTGACGCCATCGCCGGCAATGGCCTGCGCGATGCTGGCCGCGGCAACATCTTCGGAGACGTCGCCCTCATCGAGCCGCACGACGACGATTTCCTTCACTCCGGCCTTGTTCAAGGCTTCCACTTCGGCAGGGCCGATCGTGGTGCCCTTCTTCAGCACCAGCGATCCCTGCCGCAGTGTGTGAACGGTGACGCCGCCAATCGCGTCACGCGGACTGGCAGGCCCGAACTTCATGCTGCAACTTCTTTCTCTTTCGGCGGCAGCCGCAGCGTCGCGGTGATCTCCGCCATGATGGCGACCGCGATCTCCGAAGGAGATACCGCACCGATGTCGAGCCCGATCGGCGCATGGATGCGCGCGATGTCGCTCTCCTTCGCCCCTTGCGCGCGCAGCCGTTCGCCGCGCTTGGCATGGGTCTTCCGCGAGCCGAGAGCCCCGATATAGAAGCAGTCGCGCTCAAAGGCGTGCAGCAGCGCGGGATCGTCGATCTTGGGATCGTGCGTCACCGCGACGAAAGCGGTGTAGTGATCGACATTGAGCGGCGGCAGCGCGACGTCAGGCCATTCCGCGACCAGGGGCACGTCGGGAAAGCGCTCGGGACTCGCAAACGCCGTACGCGGATCGACGACGGTGACGTCATAGTCCAGCGACCGCGCCAGCGGCGCCAGCGCCTGGCTGATATGGACGGCCCCGATGATCACGAGCTTTGCGGTCGGCGCGTAGACGTTGAGGAACAGCTTGTTGCCGCCGACCTCGACGTTGGTGCTCTTGCCCATCCGCAATGCCTTGGAAAGCTCGGCGTTGAGCGGATCGGCAGCAAAGTCCTTTGCCTTGACCAGGCGCTGCTCGCCATTGGCGGTGTCGGTGATGACGATCACCGGGCGCCGCGCGGCGCGCTCGGCATTCAGCTCTCTCAGCGTTTCGAGCTTCACGGCTAGCCTACCTTCTCGACGAAGACGCGAATGGTGCCGCCGCAGGACAGGCCGACATTCCAGGCAGTCTCGTCAGCCACGCCGAATTCGAGCATCCTCGGCTGGCCGCTCGAGATCACGTCGAGCGCCTCGGTCACCACCGCGCCCTCAACGCAGCCGCCGGAGACCGAGCCCAGGAATGTGCCCTCGTCGTTGATGACGAGGCTCGAGCCGGCTGGACGCGGCGCCGAGCCCCAGGTCTCCACCACGGTGGCCAGCGCCACCCCGTGGCCGGCCTTCTGCCAGTCCTCAGCCGCCTTCAGGATGTCTTCGTCGCGATTGAGCATTTGAAAACCCTCTTCAAGCTACGGAGCGGATCAGGCTGCGATGATGAGGCGGTGGCGGGGCCGAAAGCGCCTCGATCAGCCCCTTGATGGAACTCAAGTTATGCACCGGGCGGAATTCGTCAACGTGGGGCAGCATCATTTTGATGCCCTGCGCCTTGGGCTCGAAGGCGCTGTAGCGCAGTAGCGGGTTGAGCCAGATCAGGCGGCGGCAGGAACGATGCAGCCGGTCCATTTCGAAGGCGAGCTTGGCGTCCGCCTCGCGCTCCAGCCCGTCGGAGATCAGCAGCACGATCGCGCCCTGCCCCAGCACCCGCCGGGCCCACAGCTTGTTGAACGTATGCAGCGAGGTCGCGATCCTGGTGCCGCCGGCCCAGTCCTCGACGCTCGAGGAGCAGCTTGCCAGCGCCTCGTCCGGATCGCGCTGGCGGAGCGCCCGCGTCACGTTGGTCAGCCGGGTGCCGAACAGGAACACCGAGACGCGTTTGCGCGCGTCGGTGATGGCATGCAGGAAATGCAGGAACAGGCGGGTATATTCGCTCATCGAGCCGGAGATATCGAGCAGCGCCACGATCGGCGCCGGCTTGTCGATGCGGCCGAGCTTGCGGATGTCGACGATCTCCCCGCCGGTGCGCAAGGAATTGCGGATGGTGCGGCGCATGTCGAGCCGGAGGCCGCGGGCGTCCGGCCGGTAGCGGCGCGTCTCCAGCTCGGCCTGCGGCAACCTCATCTTGGCGATGGCGCGGGTGACCTCGGCGATCTCGGCCGCGCTCATCTGCGCAAAGTCTTTCTTCTGCAATATCTCGCGGTCGGAGACCGAGAGCTTGAGTTCCTGCGCCTGCTCCTGCGGCCGCTCCTCCCGGCTCGCGGGCTGCGACAGCGCCTCCTGCACACGCCGCGAGGCCGGCGGCGGCTTCTTCTTGGCGTGGTCCGGCAGCGGCACCGAGTCCAGCATGCTCTTCCATTCCTCCGCGGCGCGGAAGAACAGGTCGAAGGCCTGGGCAAAGATCAGCGCGTGCTCATGGCGCTTGACGAAGATCGCCTCCAGCGTGGCGTAGAAATCGGCGCGGCTGCCGACTTCGATGAGCTGCAACGCATTGAGCGCATCGATCACCGAGCCCGGTCCGACCGGCAGCCCGGCCGCCCGCAACGCACGGGCAAAGCCGACGACATTGTCGGCCATGTGCCCGGTCGGCGGCGCAAGGTGGTTGATGGGCATCTATCCTCACCTCACCGTCATTCCGGGGCGCGACGAAGTCGCGAGCCCGGAATCCATCCAACCACAGAGTACGTGGTGAAATGGATTCCGGGCCTGCGCCTTGCGGCGCATCCCGGAATGACGAGCATCGTTATAAATGGCGAGCGATCACGTCTCGCTCGTCGCTTCCTTCAAAACCTTCTGCAGCGTGTCGCCCTGCATGCGCGCGATGTCGTCCTGGTACTTCAGGAGCGCACCGAGGGTGTCGCCGACCACTTGCGGCGTCAGCGAGCGGGCATCGAGCTCAGAGAGCGCGGTGGCCCAGTCGATGGTCTCGGCGACGCCGGGCGACTTGTAGAAATCCTGGTCGCGCAGCGCCTGCACGAAGCGCACCACCTGCTGCGACAGCTTGGCCGAAATGTTCGGCACCCGCGACTTGACGATCGCCAGCTCGCGCTCGGCTGTGGGATAGTCGACCCAGTGATAGAGACAGCGCCGCTTCAGCGCGTCATGGATCTCGCGGGTGCGGTTGGAGGTGATGATCACGATCGGCGGCGCCGGCGCCTTCACGGTGCCGAGCTCGGGGATCGTCACCTGGAAGTCCGACAGTATCTCCAGAAGATAGGCCTCGAACGCCTCGTCCGCGCGGTCGAGCTCATCGATCAGGAGCACCGGCGGGCCGGCGACGTCAGGCTCCAGCGCCTGCAGCAGCGGCCGCTTGATCAGGAAACGCTCGGCAAAGATGTCGCTCGCAAGCTGGTCGCGGTCGGTATCTCCGGAGGCTTCGGCGAGGCGGATCGCGATCATCTGCGCCGCGCTGCTCCACTCGTAGACGGCGGAGGCGACGTCGAGACCCTCATAGCATTGCAGGCGGATCAGCTTCCGTCCGAGCGCTGAAGACAGCACCTTGGCGATCTCGGTCTTGCCGACGCCGGCCTCACCTTCCAGGAACAACGGCCGGCCCATGCGCAGCGCGAGATAGGTCACGGTCGCGAGCGACCGCTCGGCGAGATAGCCGCGCGAGGTCAGGAGCTCGAGCAGCACATCGACGGATTTCGGGAGCGCCGATGCGGTCATGGGAAAGCCGATGTTGGAGCCAAAGCAGCCTGCACTATCACGCTTTAGCGTTAGCAGCTTCGACCGCCCGGCGCGCCAGCACCCCGATCAAATGCGCGCGATATTCGGCGCTGCCATGCAGGTCGCTGTTCAGCCCTTCCGGCGGTACGTTGATTCCCTCCAGCACCTTGGGGGAGAAGCGCTTCTGCAGGGCCTCCTCGAAAGCGGTGACGCGGAACACGCCGTCCGAGCCGGCACCGGTGACGGCAACGCGGACGTCCGACGGCCGCCGTGCCACGAACACGCCGACCAGCGCATAGCGCGAGGCCTGGTTGCGGAACTTGACGTAAGCCGCCTTCTTCGGAACCGGAAACTGCACCTTGGTGATGATCTCGTCGGCTTCGAGCGCGGTCGAGAACAGGCCCTGGAAGAACTCTTCCGCCTTGAGCCGCCGCTTGTTGGTGACGATGGTCGCGCCCAGCGCCAACACGGCGGCCGGATAGTCGGCGGTCGGGTCATTGTTCGCCAGCGAGCCGCCGATGGTGCCGCGATGGCGCACGGCGGGATCGCCGATCCCACCTGCGAGGTCGGCGAGCGCCGGGATCGCCTCGCCGACGACGGCGGAGCTGGCGACCTCGGCATGCTTGGCGGTAGCGCCGATCGCGAGCGCGCGGCCCTTCATCTCGATGGTGTCGAGGCCCTCGACATGGGAGAGGTCGACGAGATGCGGCGGGCTCGCGAGCCGCTGCTTCATCACGGGCACCAGCGTGTGGCCGCCGGCGATCAGCTTGGCGTCCTCGTTCTTCACCAGCAGATTGGCGGCCTGTCGCACGGTCGCCGGACGATGATATTTGAATTCATACATTGGAATGTCCCGGAATTTTCAAACCGCGATCGCGATATAATGCGCTGAGGTTCACGCGAGATCGGACTTCGCCATCGCCTTGGCGCCGGCGGCGATCGAGGCGACGATGTTCTGATAGCCGGTGCAGCGGCACAGATTGCCTTCGAGCTCTTCGCGGATCACCTCGTCGGAGAGGTCGTTGCCCTTGCGGTGCACCATGTCGACCGCGGTCATGATCATGCCGGGCGTGCAGAAGCCGCACTGCAGGCCATGATTCTCGCGAAACGCTTCCTGCATCGGATGGAGCGGCCCGCCATCCGGCGCCAGTCCCTCGATGGTCTTGACGTCATGGCCGTCGGCCATCACCGCAAGCGTGGTGCAGGATTTCACGGCCTTGCCGTCGAGATGCACGACGCAGGCGCCGCATTGCGAGGTGTCGCAACCGACATGGGTCCCGGTCAACCGCAGGTTTTCACGAAGGAATTGGACGAGAAGGGTACGGGGGTCGACGTTAGCGGTGACGGGATTGCCGTTCACGATCAGGGAAATCTTGGCCATCAGCACTCTCTTGATCTGCTCTGCCGCATATCGACAGAACAGGCGTTTATAACCGTTCCAAAGCCATAATATGGGCCATCACCGCAATGGGCAACCTCGCCGCTCGCATGGCCGGATGACCGAGCGTTGTTCTGGCGCCATTGTGCAGCGCCGTCAGTCTTTATCTTAGAGACGGCCGTGTCAGTGTCAGCCTTGCACGGCCTTGGCGAAATTCGCGAAGAATTCATCGGCCAGTTTCTTGGCCGCGCCGTTGATCAGGCGCTGGCCGAGCTGGGCGAGCTTGCCGCCGATCTGCGCCTCGACATTGTAACTCAGGAGTGTGCCGCCATCCTTCTCGGCAAGCGCGACCGTCGCGCCGCCCTTGGCGAATCCGGCAACCCCGCCCTCGCCTTCGCCCGAGATCTTGTAGCCGTTGGGCGGATCGAGATCGGACAGCATGACCTTGCCCTTGAAGCGCGCCGAGACCGGGCCGACCTTCATCTTGGCAACCGCGCGAAAGCCGTTGTCCTCGGTCTTCTCCAATTCCTCGCAGCCGGGGATGCAGACCTTCAACACCTCGGGATCGTTGAGCTTGGCCCACACGGCCTCGCGCGGCGCCGCAAGCTGGACCTCGCCGTTCATCGTCATTGCCATGAGAGCCTCCGCGATCGCATCAAACCAACACCCAAGTAAAGCACAGCCGCCACAAAGGAAAGACCAGCATCCGACCACGAGCGATGCATATTCGCAGCGCAGCAAAACGGAGGCCACCCTTGTGACGACGCCGGGCTCGATCCAGAAGGGCCATTGGCAGCGGCGGCCGACAATGATTAGGTCGCGCGCGATGAGCACATCCCTTTCCCCGCTGCTGGCACCGATGCTGTCAAGCGCCGCGATGCGCGCGGTGTGCGACGACGCTGCCACCTTGCAGAATATGCTCGATTTCGAGGCAGCACTGGCGCGCGCCGAAGCAGCGGTCGGCGTGATTCCGAATGCCGCTGCCGGCCCGATCGGCACGGCCTGCAAAGCCGAATCATTCGACCGCGCGGCACTCGCGGAAGCCGCTGTTCGGTCAGGCAACCTGGCTATTCCGCTGGTCAAGGCGCTCACCGCCGAGGTCGCCAAAGCCCATAAGGAAGCCGCGCGCTATGTGCATTGGGGCGCGACCAGCCAGGACGTCATCGACACCGCGACGATGCTCACCTTGCGCGCCGGCATCGATGTGTTGCTGGCCGAACTCGATCGGGCCATCGCGGGCTTTGCCAAACTCGCCCGCCAGCATCGCGACACGGCGGTGGTCGCGCGCACCTGGCTGCAGCACGCGCTGCCGATGCCGTTCGGCCTCAAGCTCGCCGAATATGCCGCAAGCCTGCACCGCTCGCGCCAGCGCCTGCAGCGTCTGCGCCGCGAGGCGTTGGCCCTGCAATTCGGCGGCGCGGCCGGCACGCTGGCTGCGCTCGGCGACAAGGGCATGGCGGTGGCCGAAAAGCTGGCGCAGGAACTCGGCCTGCCGTTGCCGGAGGCGCCCTGGCACACCCACCGCGACCGCATCGCGGAAATCGCCTCCGCCTTTGCCATCATCGCCGGTAGCTGCGGCAAGATCGCCCGCGACGTGTCGCTGATGATGCAGACCGACGTCGCCGAGGCATTCGAGCCGTCGGGCCAAGGCCGCGGCGGCTCCTCCACCATGCCGCACAAGCGCAATCCCGTTGCTGCCGCAACCGCACTCGCCGCCGCCACCATGGCCCCCAATCTCGCCGCGACGATCCTTGCCGCGCAGGTCCAGGACCACGAGCGCAGCACCGGGCCGTGGCACGCGGAATGGCCGACCTTGCCGACGCTGATGCTGGTCACCTCAGGCGCGCTCGCCGCCACCGTCGAACTCGCCGAGGGCCTGGACGTCGACGCCGCGCGCATGCGCGTCAACCTCGATGCGACCAAGGGGTTGATCATGGCCGAAGCGGTGTCGATGGCGCTCGCCGAAAAGCTCGGCAAGAGCGAGGCGCATCATCTGATCGAAGCCGCCAGCAAGAAGGCCGTCGCCGAGCACAAGCACCTGCGCGACGTGCTGACAGCGGATCCGCAGGTGACCGCGCAGCTTGCCGCGGAGAGAATCGAAAGACTGTTCGAGCCAATGTCCTATCAAGGCGCCTCGCAGGCGCTGATCGACCGCCTGCTCGCCTCGCTTAAGGATTTGTCGTAAGACACCCGCGGTCATTCCGGGGCGCGCGAAGCGCGAACCCGGAATCCATTCGACCACTTGCGCGGGCGGAGAAATGGATTCCGGGCTCGATGCTATCGCATCGCCCCGGAATGACGGAGCGTGTGGAGAGAATGAAGGAACGCAGACCATGCCGATGATCGACGCCGACGGATGCCTACTCAACGTCCAGGTGGAAGGCCGCGACGGCGGACCGACGCTGATGCTGTCGAATTCGCTGGGCTGCACGTTGCAGATGTGGGAACCGCAGATGAAGGCGCTGACGCAGGTGTTCCGCGTCATCCGCTACGACCGGCGCGGTCATGGCAAGTCGCAGGTTCCTCCCGGCCCCTATTCGATGGAGCGTTTCGGCCGCGACGTGCTGGCGATCCTCGACGATCTCAATATCGAGAAAACACATTGGTGCGGCCTGTCGATGGGCGGCATGGTCGGGCAATGGCTAGGGGCCAACGCGCCCGAACGCTTCGGCAAGATCATCCTCTCCAACACCGCCTGCTACTACCCGGACCCGACCAACTGGCACAACCGCATCAAGGCGGTGAAGGAAGGCGGCCTCGCCGCGGTCGCCGACACCGTGATCGCGGGCTGGCTGACGGCCGATTTCCGCGAGCGCGAGCCGCAGATCGCAGCCCGGATGAAGGCGATGCTGCTGGCTTCTCCTGCCGAGGGTTACGTCGCCTGCTGCGAAGCGCTGAGCACGCTCGACCAGCGCGAGTTGCTGCCTGACATCAAGAGCCCGACGCTGGTGATCGCCGGCCGTCACGACATGGCAACGCCGATCGCCGCGGGCGAATACATCCGCAGCCGCATCCCCGGTGCGAGCATGACGATCCTCGATGCCGCGCATATCTCCAACGTCGAGCAGTCCCACGCCTTCACCGAAGCCGTGGTCGGCTTCCTGACGCAACGCTAAACGAGTGCCGTCATTGCGAGCGAAGCGAAGCAATCCATAGCGCCACTTGTGGAAATATGGATTGCTTCGTCGCTTCGCTCCTCGCAATGACGGGAGGAGACAATCATGGACGACGAGAAGCGCCGCGACGAGGGCATGACCCAGCGCCGCAAAGTGCTTGGCAATGAATGGGTGGATAAATCGATTGCCAACCGCAACGCCTTCAACACCGACTTCCAGGACCTGATCACGCGCTATGCCTGGGGCGATATCTGGACGCGGCCGCATTTCGACCATCGCACGCGGCGCGTGCTTGTCATCGGCACCATGGTCGCGCTTGGGCAGTGGGACGAATTCCGCCTGCATGTGCGCGCAGCCCTCACCGAAGGCGGCTTTTCGCCCGACGACATCAAGGAGATCCTGCTGCAGCAGGCGATCTATTGCGGCGTGCCGGCCGCCAACCATGCGGTGAAGGAAGCCTCCGCGATCGTCGCGGAACTAGGGTTGCTGAAGAGATAGTTCGCCGGCGGGCACGCTCGCATCAACATTGTTGCGCACTTCGGCCACCCGCGGCGCGGCGCCCTCAACCAGCAGCACGATGCCGATGCCGAGCAGCATCAACAGTTCGGTCGCATGCAGCCGCAGCGCCTCGGCCTCGCCGACGAAGGACGCGGCCAGCATGCTGACGAAGCTGAGCACGCTGCCGAGCACGAGCGCCATGCCGAGCGTCTCATCGCCGCCGCCGCGCTCGCGGACCGAGCGAAGCGAAAGCAGCACCAGGTACAGTGCGAAAAAGGCAACCGTGGTGATCCGCACGAGCGCCAGCAGCCAGGCGATACGCACGCTCGCCACGCCCGACAGATGCAGATGATCGCTGATAAAGAACCCGATCGACACGCTCGGCCGTTCATAGAGACCGCGGACCGGCGAGGCCATGATCTGGAAGGCGATGCTCGTCCAGGCCGGGATGAAATAGGCGGCAAGCAGCGCGCCGCTGAATGAGCTGATCCGCCAGTTCGTCGACATCTGCCGCTCCCTGCTGTTCCGCTCGCCGACGCCGCGATGGCGGTTTGGGACGAGGTAACTTCGTTGGAACTGAAGCGGCAATCTAAACCCTTTGTTAACCTTAATTGGGGCGGCCGCCGCTGTGGACAGCGTCCAAAAGAAAGTCCCGCCTTTCGGCAGGACCTTCCTTTTGCTCTCGCTTGGACGGGAAACTAGCGCCCTTGGCCGGGGTTCTGGCCTTGGCCGGGATTCTGGCCAGGATTCTGGCCCGGGTTCTGGCCCTGACGGTTCGGGTCCTGCTGCTGCTGGCCGGGCTTGCTGCCGCCGCCCTGCTGCTGACCGGGCTTCTGGCCCGGATTTTGATTCTGCTGACCCGCGTTCTGGTTCTGATTGGCCATTCGCAATCTCCCTGGTTGGTCCTGGTCCCTTCGAACCAGGCACGGGGCCAACGCGGGAACCAGGACGCCGTTTCGGCGGGAACCGTCACGTCACGGTGAGCGAATGCCGGATCGGGAACCGATGGCAAAACTACCTCTGTACAAGCCCTTGATGCCGCAGCTCCCGCTGTTGCCGCCCAAGGGGTTCCACTGTTAGAAAATGATACGACGCGTCGGACAAGGCTGCCGGGAGCCCTCGCCGCGTCGCTCTCTCACAAGCGGCAGCGCATGGATTATTTCGCCCAGCAACTCATCAACGGCCTCGTGCTCGGCTCGATCTACGGGCTGATCGCGATCGGCTACACCATGGTCTATGGCATCGTCGGCATGATCAATTTCGCCCATGGCGACATCTTCATGATCGGCGGTTTCATCGCGCTGATCTCATTTTTGGTGCTGGTCTCGTTCGGCCTCACCGCGATCCCGCTGGTGCTGTTCGTCGTGCTGCTGGTGTCGATGGCGATCACCGCGCTTTATGGCTGGACGGTGGAGCGCATCGCCTACCGACCTCTAAGGCATTCGTTCCGTTTGGCGCCGATGCTGTCGGCGATCGGCATGTCCTTCGTACTGACGAATTTCTCACAAGTCGCGCAAGGTGCGCGCGTCAAACCGGTGCCGCCGATCATCACCGGCGGCTACACGCTGCATGAGGGCGCAAGCGGCTTCGTGGTGCAGCTCTCGAATATCCAGATCATCGTCGTGCTCGCCACCGTGGTGCTGCTCGCGCTGTTCACCTGGCTGGTGTCGCGCACGCGGCTCGGGCGCGACATGCGCGCCTGCGAGCAGGACCAGACCATGGCGGCGCTGCTCGGCGTCGACGTCGACCGCACCATCTCCATGACCTTCGTGATCGGTGCCGCGCTCGCCGCCGTCGCCGGCATGATGTACCTGCTCTATTACGGCCTGGTCGATTTCTTCATGGGCTTCGTCGCCGGCATCAAGGCCTTCACCGCCGCGGTCCTCGGCGGCATCGGCTCGCTGCCCGGCGCGATGCTGGGGGGATTGGCGATCGGGCTGATCGAGACGTTCTGGTCGGCCTATTTCTCGGTCGAGTACAAGGACGTCGCCGCCTTCTCCATCCTGATCGTGGTCCTGATCTTCCTTCCGACCGGCCTGCTCGGCCGGCCTGAAGTCGAAAAAGTCTGACGGGCGGCCGCGTGACCGCGTCAACGCTCGAGAAGAAACCGGCGTCGCGCGCGAGCGGCGCCGCCTTCATCCTCAAGAAGGCCACGATCAGCGCCCTCGTCGCGCTGGTGCTGTTCTCGCTGATGATCGGCGTCCGCACCGAGGCCGGCCCGCAGGGCGGGCTGATCTACTGGACGCGGTTCGGCGATCTCGCCGCCATCGTCGCCGCCGTGTTCGGCGGCAGCATCGTCATCGAGCTGCTGCGGCAATGGTGGCCCCGCCGACAAGGTCCGTGTCGTTCCACCAGCGGTGCAACATGCGCTGTCGCTCGCCGGACGTCTGATCGCGCCGGCGCTGCTGATCTTCACCTTCCTGGTGCCGGTGATCTTCTATGATCAGCGCTACATCCTCGATCTCGCGATCCTCGTGCTCACCTATGTGATGCTCGGCTGGGGATTGAACGTGGTCGTCGGCCTCGCCGGCCTGCTCGATCTCGGCTATGTCGCCTTCTACGCCGTCGGCGCCTATTCCTACGCGCTGCTCGCCACCAATTTCGGACTGTCGTTCTGGGTCTGCCTGCCGCTCGCCGGCATCCTTGCGGCGTTCTGGGGCGTGCTGCTCGGCTTTCCCGTGCTCAGATTGCGCGGCGACTATCTCGCGATCGTGACGCTGGCCTTCGGCGAAATCATCCGCCTCGTCATCATCAACTGGCAGAGCCTCACCGGCGGGCCGAACGGCGTCTCCGGCATCCCGCGGCCGACCTTGTTCGGCATTCCGCTCACGCCAGGTGAAGACGGGCTGGCGGCGCGGCTTGGCATCGAGTTCTCGCCGACGCACCGCATCGTCTTCCTGTTCTACGTGATCCTGGCGATGGCGCTGCTGACCAACTGGGTGACGATCCGACTGCGCCGCCTGCCGATCGGCCGCGCCTGGGAGGCGTTGCGCGAGGACGAAGTCGCCTGCCGTGCGCTCGGCATCAACACCACCACGACCAAGCTCACGGCCTTTGCCACCGGCGCGATGTTCGGCGGCTTTGCCGGCGCGTTCTTTGCGACGCGCCAGGGCTTCATCAGCCCGGAATCCTTCACCTTCCAGGAATCCGCGCTGGTGCTCGCCATCGTCGTGCTCGGCGGCATGGGCTCGCAGCTCGGCGTGGCGCTGGCCGCGCTCGCGATGATCGGCGGCTTCGAACTGTTCCGCGGCCTCGACCAGTACCGCATGCTGGTGTTCGGGATGGCGATGGTGCTGTTGATGATCTGGCGGCCGCGCGGATTGATCGGCCATCGCGCCCCGACCGTCTATCTCGAACGCAACCAGGCGATCTCCTCCGATCTCGTCAAGGAGGGGCACGGATGAGCGGCGAGACCATCCTCTCCGTCAACGGCCTGTCGATGCGGTTCGGCGGCATCGTCGCCGTGAACGCTCTCTCCTTCGATGCCGGACGGCGCAAGATCACCGCGCTGATCGGCCCGAACGGCGCCGGCAAGACCACCGTCTTCAACTGCATCACCGGCTTCTACAGGCCGAGCGGCGGCTCGATCGCGCTGACCCATGACGACGGCAAGACGATCCAGCTCGAACGCCTGAACGATTTCCGTATCTCCAAGCAGGCGCGTGTGGCGCGCACCTTCCAGAACATCCGCCTGTTCCCCGGCATGACTGCGCTGGAGAATCTGATGGTGGCGCAGCACAACGCACTGATGCGCGCCTCCGGCCTGACCTTCCTCGGCCTCATCGGCGCGCCATCCTGGCGCAGCGCGGAAGCACGCGCGATCGAGCTGGCGCGCACCTGGCTTGTGCGCATCGGCCTGCTCGACCGCGCCGACGATGCCGCCGGCAACCTCCCC
>NZ_PSRR01000102.1 GCF_004296405.1 Bradyrhizobium sp. Leo170 | reverse complement strand
CGCCGCGTGCGACCGGCGGCTGATGCGGCCGGCCCTCGTCGCCCTGGCGCGGACGGTCGCCGGCGGGATGGCAGTTCACGCAGCGCGGATGCGTCAGCACCTTGCCGAGCTCGGTGAACATCGCCGCCGATCGTGCGTCGCTGTCGGCGATCCCGGCAAAGCTCTCAGGCGAAGCCAGGCCATGTGATGCGGTCTGCGAGGCCGCATAACCCGTCACCATGCTCAGGCCGAGCGCCGCGACCACAACGACAATCCGAAAGCGCGTTTCCGATGTCATGGTCAGGCCAAATAACGCTGGGGATCGGCGAGGATCACGTCGCGGACGGCCTCGTGATATTTGATGTAGCCGGTGCAGCGGCAGATATGTCCGTCGAGCGCTTCTTCGATGGTCTTCTCGAGCTCGGTTCGCGCCACCGGCTTCTTCGCGAGACGTTCCAAGAGGACCTGGGCTTCGTTCAGGAAGCCGGCGGTGCAGTAGCCGCACTGGAAGGCGAAGTGATCGATGAAGGCCTTCTGAAGCGCGGTGAGCTGGCCATCTCTCGCATGGCCCTCGACGGTCCGGATCGCCTTGCCGTTGAAGCTTGCGGCCGGCACGATGCAGGTCGGAGTTGTGTCGCTGGTGCCATCGGGGTTGTCGACGATGATCGTGCAGCTCAGGCACTGAGCGGCGCCGCAGCCGAACTTGGTGCCGGTCATGCCGAGATGTTCGCGCAGGAAGTCGTTCATCGAGAGATCGTCGCGGACCTCGATTGGATCGATCGCGCGGCCGTTGATCGTGAGGGCAAGCCTTGTCACGCGAGGGCTCCCTTGAGCATGGCCTGGGTGACCGGCAACGAATTGAAGCGGTGGCCGGTGGCGTCGAAGATGGCGTTGAGAAGGGCAGGGACCACGGGGACCATCACGACTTCGGCCATGCCTTTCGGCGGCTCGTCGGGCGTGAGTGGCGGCAGCATCTCGATCTCGAGGTCGCGCAGCGGCAGGTCCGATCCCCGCGCCACCAGATATTGCCCGAGGTTCCATTGCCCGTTGCCGGGACCGCCTTCGTGAGGCGGCAGCGATTCCAGCAGGGCGTAGCCGACGCCCATAGCAAAGCCGCCCTGCGACTGGCCGAGCACGACTTCCGGCACCAGCGGCTGGCCGCATTCGAGCACGCTGTAGGCCTTGGCGATGCGCAGCGCGCCGGTCGTGCGCTCGATCTCGACGCGAACCAGCGTGCCGCACATCGAGGCGTAGGCCGTGCCGATCCTGTTGTTGTCGGTTGGCGGAAACCACACGCTGACGCGATTGAGCGCGGTGAATTTCCCGCTGCCCCTGCGCACCGCGAGCGCATCGATCTCGGCCCGGTGCTGCTCGGCGCCGAACTGGAACCGCGCGCGCGACCAGGCCCAGCGGGAGAAGCTGTGGGTGATCGCGCCGGTCACGAGGTTGCGCGCATGCGCGGTTGCGGCAAGCGCCGGCAGTGCCAGCGGCGCAAGGCCGGGCAGGATGAGCTGTCCATCCTTCCAGCGCGCTTTGGCGAAATCCCTCGCCCGCGGATCGGAGGGCGGGATGCGCCAGAGTTCGAGCGCCGCCGGCCACAGGCCATAGCGGAAGATGACGCGCGCCGCCTCAGCGGCCGCATGGGTCCCGACATGCGCGCCGATCGAGGCGCTGGTGGCCGAACTGATCGCAGGCACCCAGCGCGGATTCCTCGCAGCCGCGTCCTGGGTCTTCTGATCCATCGTGTAGGGATCGCCTGAGGTGACGAGACCCAGCGCATCATAGGTATCGATGCGGGCCACCGACACTTCGTCGGCTGCCGCGCCAAGATGGATCGCGACGCGGTTGGCGAGCGCGGTTCCGATGCCATTGCCCATCTCGACATGATCGCAATGGATCGAGATCCTGCCGTCGGCTGCAATCTCGACACGTCCGAGCGAGCAGTCCGCGCCGGTGCCGTAATCCTTGGTGACGCAGGCGACGCCGGTGCCGACCAGGACGCCGCTGTGTGCAAGCCGCGCCTTCTCTGCGGCGCGCTGCCGCCAGATCGGATGTGTCTCGAGCTTGTCCAGGATCTCCGGCGTGCGGACCGACACGATGTACGGATTTCCCGTCATGGTCCGGCCATTCTGCTTGAGCGCATTGCGCCGCCGGAATTCGATCGGATTGAGCGGCAAGGCGGCTGCGGCCTCGTCGATCAGCACTTCGAGCGCGGTCATGGTCTGTATGGTCCCGTAGCCGCGCATCGAGCCCGCGGTCACGCCGCGCGAATGCACGGCCACCGTGGTGACGTCGACCTTCGGGACGTCATAGATGCCGATCGCCGCCGTGGCGCCGACGACCGCCACGCTCGACGAGAAGTTCGCGAGCCCGCCGCCGTCGAGCACGTGATCGGCCGCGAAAGCCTGGATCTTGCCGGTTGCGCGGTCGATCCCGATCCGCGATCGGATCTTGAACGGATGGCGTTTGATGCCGCCCTGGAATTGCTGATAGCGGTCATGCGCGAGCCGGACCGGCCGTCCTGGAAAGAACATCGCGGCGAGTGCGACATAGAGCACGAAGGGCGTGTGGTCGCGGCCGCCGAAGCCGCCGCCGATATAGGTGAACTGCGTGTTGATGTGCGCGGGCTTGAAGGGAGGGCGGGCTTGCCCGAGCAGGTACGCGATCGACTCGGTGGCCTCATAGGGCGACTGGACGCCGAGCACGAGTTCGAGATTCCCGCCTCTGTTGTCGTACCAGCCGAGGCCGCATTCCGGTTCGAGGAACATCGGGTCGACCGACTGGGTCTCGAAGGTGCGGTCGAGCACCAACATTGCGGGGTTCTTCGCATCCAGCTCGGCGCGGATCTGCTCGCCATACCGCGCCGCCTTGCCATAGGGCGCCAGCGTCTCCTTGGCGAAGGAGGACCAGACCGGAAGCGTGGTGTCCTGGAGCCGCCCCGGCGTCACCCAGCCGGCCTGGATCGGCGAGTACACGTCGGGGGATTCGGGCGTCGGCCCGGCCACGCGCGTGAAGCGGAAGGCGGCGTAATTGGGAACGGAGACCGGACCGGTCTCTTCGCCTGACTTCACGAAGGTGCCGTCGCGCAGCGCCAGCCGCGCACGATCGAAGGCGTCGAACTGCTCGAAGATCAACAGCGCCACCGGCTGTCCCATATAAAGCGGCGTCTTGCCGACTGGGCAGAACAGATCGCCGGCATAGAATTCAGGGACGCGGGCGCCGATCTTCGCAAGCTCCTCGGCCGTCACCACGACCGACGGCTTCAGCGCGCCGCTGAGGCGTGCGAGGTCCATGCCGAGATAGACACGCGTCGCATCACTCGCGCGGACCAGGATCGCGTGCGACGTCGTGGCCGGCCATCCCGGCAGGTCGGCGGCGCGAAAATCGGAGGCGTAGAGCTTGGCGCCGGTGACCTTGGCGACGCCATCGATGCGACCGCGGCCATCGGCCGCCGGATTCCAGTTCTGCCGTCCGGGCAGCACCGCGCGCGCCGGATAGCCCGCCGGCTCGGCCGCCCCCAATCGTGACAGGCTGAGCGCTATCCCGCTCGCCGTGACCCACTTCACGAACTCCCTTCGCGAAGGCCGCATGCCCCTTACCCCCCTCGGTCAACGCTATCAGGCGTGCCCGATATCAGATCGTCGTTGCGCCCGAATCACACGCCGACACGGAAACACTATCGCAAGTCCGCGATCGATGCGGGGCCAGGACCGGGCGTGACCAGGGTCGGCCATTGCTTTGAGCCGAATGGCACGGCCGGCGGCAGAAACGTCGTCATGCCGCGCTTCTTGGTCTCGGCTGATATCGCGACACGCGCATCGCCGCCCATCAGTTCATAGTCCATCAGATGATAGTTGCCGAAGAACAGCGAACCGACCGAGCGATCCGCGATGATCCGCGTCAGCGATTCCAACATGTCCGCAGGCGTCGTTGTGAACGAGATGGTTTCGATCAGGAGCAGGCGATCGTTGATGGCGTCAGGACCGAAGAACTGCGCGAGCACGCTGAACAACACGTTGTTCTGGCGCGCGACATAGATGGTGTTGCCCGCGGCATAGGCCTTGTCCCAGTCGGCGCCGAGTTGGTCCTTCCAGTCCGCCAGCACGCCCATCCAGTGCGCAACTTGAGTCTCTGCCGCCCATGCAACGTTCTTGGCGAGGTACGGCGCCTGCTTCTTGCCGAAAGCCTCGAGCGTCGCAAATGGAATGGCATCCTTGGCGAGGCATTCGTCCATGAAGGCGAGGTTGTTCTGCAGGATGGTGCGGTTGTTGTCGCGCCAGCTGGCTTCCATCGGCGTGCGGTCCAGCCCATCGAGCGCCGATTGCATGCGGCTGCGATAGGCGAGCATCGAGCCGCGCCAGGATTTGTCGCCGGGATTGTCGACATAGGGGCCGACCACTTCGGCCAAGGCCATCGTGCTGTGACCCACCGACTTCAGCAACTGGTAGACCATCGGCACCTGCGGCGCCTCCGTCGGCGCCATTCCCGGACGATAAAGGATCATCCTGCCGCCAGCGCCGGAAAACAGCGCAAGGATGACCGGGTGCTTGCTCAGGATGTTCTTCTGGAAAATCTTTGCCGCGTCGCCATACAGCTCAAACATCGCGGTGTTGAGCGCCAGCACGTCCTTGGTCGCGGTGTCGGCGGGTGTCGCGTTCGTCTTGCCGGAGATCGGCGCCATGTAGGATGGAAGGCTCTGCGCCTCGGCGCCCGCACCGCTACCGCACCACAATAGAGTCGCCACCGCCAAGCCGACGTAGCGCTTCATGCCGATTCCCCCGCCCGTGATTCGCACGATTCCTAGCCGGGGCGGCAGTATTCCGTCATTCGCGCGACGCGCAAGCGACACTTGCCATGATCAACAGCGCTGGTTGCGGGATGATTGATGCGGTCCGTAAAATAGTGCGTTCATTGAAAAGCGGCGGACTAGTCGCTTGCGCCCGCAATGTCTTGCCGTCCCGAGTTAAGCCCGGGACGACTCGCTTGTCAGGTTGTGAACCACAACTTCCTTACGCGAAGCTGATGTTCTGCTGCCGCAGCGGCACCGAGCGGATACGTTTTCCAGTCGCCGCGAAGTAGGCATTCAGCACCGCGGGCGCGGCGACGCCGATGGTCGGCTCGCCGACGCCGCCCCAGAAGCCGCCGCTCGGCATCAGGATCGTCTCCACCTTCGGCATCTCGCTGATGCGCATCGAGTTGTAGGTGTCGAAGTTGGTCTGCTCGATGCGGCCGTCCTTCACGGTGCAGCCGCCGTAGAACAGGGCGGAGAGGCCGTAGACGAAGGAGCCCGCGACCTGCCGTTCCACCTGCGCCGGATTGACGACGTAGCCGGGATCGGTGGCGGCGACGATGCGATGCACCTTGATCTTGCTGCCGTCGGTCACCGAGATCTCGGCGGCGCCGGCGACATAGCTGCCATAGCCCATCACCTGCGCGAGCCCGCGATAGACGCCCTGCGGCGGCGGCTTATCCCAGCCGATCCGCTCGGCGACCGCATTCAGCACCGCCAGATGCTTCGGATGACCCGCCATCAGTTTGCGACGGAAGGCGAGCGGATCCTGGCCGACCGCATGCGCGAGTTCGTCCATAAAGCTCTCGAGATAGATCGTGTTCGGGTTGATGTTGACGCCGCGCCAGAAGCCGGGCGGGACGTGCGGATTGCGCATCGAATGTTCGATCAACAGGTTCGGGATCGAATAGCCGATCGCCGCTTCGCCGCTGGGTGCAAGACCCTGGAAGGTCGCGGGGTCCATGCCGTTGATCATCGCCTCGGGCCGCAGCCGCGCCAGGATCGACTGGCCGGAGATCCGCATCCGGAGCGCGGTCAGGTTGTTGTCGGCATCGAAGGCGCCGACCATCCGGCATTGGGTGACCGGATGATAGAAGCCGTGCTGCATGTCCTCTTCGCGGGACCAGAGCAGCTTGATCGGCGTGCCCTGCATCTCCTTGGCGATCAAGACCGCCTGCCGCACATAATCGCTCTGGCCGCGCCGGCCGAAACCGCCGCCGAGGATCAGCTTGTGGACGTCGCATTTCTCAGGCGGAAGGCCTGAGGCTTGCACCGCGGTAGCGAAGGCAGCTTCGCCGTTCTGCGTGCCGCACCAGACATCGAGCTTGTCGCCGGTATGGAGCGCGGTTGCGTTCATCGGCTCCATCGTCGCCTGGTTCTGGTAGGGATAGTTGTAGACCGCCTCGACCACCTTTGCGGCACGCGCGATCTCCGCCATCGCATTGCCGTTCTGGTTGCCGACGAACGCCGCCTGCGACGGCTCAAGTCCTTCGGCCAGCCATTTGCTGATCGTCTCGCTCGAGGTCTTGGCGTTCGGGCCTTCGTCCCACTCGATCGGCAGTGCATCGAGCGCGGTCTTGGCGTGCCACCAGGTGTCGGCGACAACGGCAACCCCGCTGTCGCCGACGCGCACCACCTTCTTGACGCCTTTCATGTTGGCGACCTTGGCCTCGTCGAAGCTCTTCAGCTTGCCGCCGAACACCGGGCAGTCCTTGATCGCGGCGTTCAACATGCCGGGCAATTTGAAGTCGATGCCGTAGACCATCGCGCCGGTGGTCTTGTCGGCGGTGTCGAGGCGCTTCAGCCCCTTGCCGGCGATCTTCCAGTCCTTGGAGTCCTTCAGCTCCACATCGGACGGCGGGCTCAGCTTTGCCGCCGCTTCCGCCACCTTGCCGTAGGTCGTGGTCCGGCCCGTCGGCAGATGGGTGATGACGCTGCTCGCGGCCGAGCATTCGGCGGCCGGCACCTTCCACTCGTTGGCGGCGGCCTGGATCAGCATCAGCCGCGCGGTGGCGCCGCCCTTGCGGACGTAATCATGTGAGCCGCGGATGCCGCGGCTGCCGCCGGTCGAGAAATCGCCCCATGGCCGGCCGCGTGCCGCGCTCTGGCCCGGTGTCGGGTATTCGGTCGTAACCTTCGACCAGTCGCATTCGAGCTCTTCGGCAACGAGCTGCGCAAGCCCGGTGAGCGAGCCCTGGCCCATCTCCGAACGTGCGATACGGATCACCACCGTATCGTCCGGGCGGATCACCACCCAGGCGTTGACTTCAGGCGAGCCATCGGCTGCCCGCGCCACCGTCGGGCCGAGCGGGAGATTGAAGCCGAGTGCAAGGCCGGCACCCGCCGCGGCGGTGCCAATCACGAACGCGCGGCGATTGAGCATGACGTGCTGATTCATGATGGCACCTCACGCGTTCGCAACAGCGTGGATCGCTTCACGCACCTGCGCGAAGGTGCCGCAGCGGCAGATATTGGTGATGGCTTCGTCGATGTCCTGGTCGGTTGGCTTCGGATTGTCCTTCAACAGCGCCGCCACCGCCATGATCATGCCGGTCTGGCAATAGCCGCATTGCGGCACGTCGTGCTCGATCCAGGCAAGCTGCACCTTGTGCAGCTTGCCATCAGCGGCAAGGCCCTCGATGGTCGTGATTTCCTTGCCATCAGCTTCGCTGACGAGTACGCCGCAGGAGCGCATCGCCACGCCGTCGACATGCACGGTGCAGGCGCCGCATTGCGCGATGCCGCAGCCATATTTGGTGCCGGTCAGTCCAATGTTTTCGCGAATCGCCCAGAGCAGCGGCGTATCCGGCTCGACATCGACTTCGATTTTCTTGCCGTTGATTGTGAGGTTAGCCATCGCAGTCCCCATTTTGATCCAGTTCCACAACTGGATCTCGCTGCGAGTGTGAACCGGGCGCTAGAACGATTCAAATCAAGAAAATGCGTAGGCGGCGAGGCAGGAACAAACCGGATGATGCGGTGTTCTTAATTTCTTGTGCCTAGAGCATTTTCGGTTCTGATTGAATCAGAGCCGAAGCTCTGGATTCTTGTTTTGACGCGTTTTCTTCACGCGAACCGGTTTCCACTTCGCTGGAAAACGCTCTAGCGCAGGATCATGCGCCTTTGGGCGCGACAGCCAGCCGCAGGAAGCTCATTGCGCTTCCGAGCACGGCAAATCCGGCGCCCAGCGCTAGCGCGTAGGTTGCGCCTTCGTGGCCGGCGATGGCAAAGCAGAAGGCGGCGAGCGCGGCGCCGATGGTTTGCCCGGTGAGGCGCGCAGTGGCGACGATGCCGCTGGCGCTGCCGCTGCGATGCGGCGGCGCGCTGCTCATCAGTGCCTTCATATTGGGCGTCTGGAAAAAGCCGAACCCGATTCCGCAGATCACCATGCGCCAGACGATATCGGGAATGCTGGGCGAGGCGGGCAGTGTCGCCAAGAGTGTCATGCCGAGGCCGAGCAGGATTAACCCGATACCGCCGAGAATGCCGACCGGGTAGCGGTCAGACAATCGGCCGCCGATCGGTGCCATGATTCCGACAACCAGAGGCCAGGGCGTCATGAAGAATCCGGTCTCGACCTGCGACCGCATCAGCACGGCTTCGAAATAGAACGGCAGCGAAACGAAGGCGAGGCCCTGGATCGCGAACGAGCAGACCGCGGTTGCCGCGGACAAGGCGAACATCGGCCGGCGGAACAGGTCGATCGGCAGCATCGGCGCCGGATGATCCCGATGCCGACGCATCAGCAGCCAGCCCAGCACAACCGCGCCGACCAACTCAACCAACACCAATACCGGCGACGTCTTGTGCGCGGCGCTGCCGATGCCGATGATGAAGAGGCCGAGGCAGCCTGAGGCCAGCACTGCGCCGGGGAAGTCGAAGGCGTGCACGGCGCGCGGCGTTGGCGGCAGCGTCTTCATCCCGATGAACAGCGCGATCAGGCCGAACGGGATATTGATCGCAAACAGCCACGGCCAGGTTCCGAACGCCAGGATGCCCGAGGCGATCGTCGGCCCGAGGGTAAAGGCAGTCGCGACGACCAGCGCGTTGTGGCCGAAGCCGCGGCCATGCATCCTGCTTGGGTAGACGTAGCGGACCAGCGCGGTGTTGACGCTCATCAGCCCGCTGGCGCCCAGCCCCTGCAGCGCTCGTGCAATGAGAAGGCTATCGAGCGACCATGCGAGCGCGCAGCCGAGCGAGGCGAGCGTAAACAACAGGAGGCCGCCGAGATAGATGCGCTCATGGCCGACGATTTCCCCGAGCGCGCCAAGCGGCAGCAAGGTCGCGACCAGTGCGATCTGGTAGACGTTGACGACCCAGACGACATCCGCCGGGCTGACCTGGAGATCGGTCGCGATCGCCGGCAGGGCGATATTGGCAATCGCTGTGTCGAGCGAAGCCATTGCGAGCGCGGTGAAGATCGCGGCAACGGCCCAGCGCCGCTTCTCCGGCGGCAAGCCGTCCATGACCGGCGCAACTGGCGCCCTCGCCACGAGCATGTCCATTGTGGTCAGATTCCCCGGAAGGGCGGGATCCCGCTCCGACCCATGTACTACGCGCGCGTGGGTTGCCACAGGCGTGCGGTTGCATGATGCGTATGCGCAATTCTGCCTTCCGGCCCCGCGTCAGCCGTGCAGGCGCGACAGATCAGGCGTTGGTGCTGAGCCCGAGCCGAGCATAGATGCGCCGGGCGTAGGCGCCGAATTCATCGGTGGTCTTGATCGGCAGCGCACGGGGCAGCGGCAATTCGATCGGGAAATATTCCGCCATCCGAGCGGGACCGGCGGTGAGCACGGCGCAATGGGAGCCCAGGAAGACGGCTTCCTGGATGCTGTGGGTGACGAAGATGATGGTCTTGCCGCTTTCGCGCCAGATCCTGAGCATCTCAAGATTCATCTGCTCGCGCGTCAGCGCGTCCAGCGCGCCGAACGGCTCGTCCATCAGGATCAGCTTTGGATCGTGGATGAAAGCGCGGGCGATTGCGGTGCGCTGCTGCATGCCACCGGAAAGCTGCTGCGGATATTTGTCCTCATAACCGGCGAGGCCAACCATTTTGAGCAGATCGCGGGCGCGCTCCCGTGCCGCCCTGATCGGCAGGCCGACGATCTCGGCCGGCAGCAACACATTGTCGAGGATGGTGCGCCATTTCAACAGCAGCGCCTGCTGGAACACCATGCCGATATCGCGCGCCGGATCGAACGGCGTCTTTGCGTTGCCGATCTTGATCGTGCCGCCGTCGGCGCCGTGCAGGCCGGCAAGAATCTTCAGTACTGTGGTCTTGCCGCAGCCGGATGGTCCAACCAATGCCACCAGCTCGCCCTCGGCGATGTCCATGGTGACGTCGGAGACGGCAAGGAATTCGGCTCCCTTGGACCGATAGACCTTGCGGACGTTACGCAAGCTGATGAAAGGCTCGGCTGTCATGCCAGCCATTTCTGCAGGTTCGCGGCGACGAAAGCATCGTCCGAGAGATCGGCGTGCTCGCGGCAGACGCGGTCGATCTCCTGCATCTGGCCCGGGCTGAGGCCTTCGTTGGGATCGAGGCACCGGATGCCCTCCATCAAGCCCTGGCGGCGGAGGATCTCGTGACAGCCGGCGATGCAGCCATGGAAATTGTTGGCAACGTCGAAGAACGCGCTGTTGCAATCGGTGACGCGGGCATCGAGCGCGAGCAGATCGGCGGGCACTGCATCCTTGTAGCGCGCGTCCTTGCACATCTCGAACTGCCGGATCGCCGTCTGCGTCCACACCGACCAGTGGCCGAGCAGGCCGCCCTTGAAGTAAGTGCGGGTGGTGACGCCGTTCTGGCGCAGGTCGAACGGCAAGGTGAGGTCGAGCAGGATGTGATCATCATTGCCGGTATAGAGCGCAACGCGGTCGAGGGCTCCGGCCGCGGCGACGCCGCGCAGCACATCGAGGGTGCGATAGCGGTTGAACGGTGCGATCTTGATCGCGATTACATTGTCGATCGCGGCAAAGCGCCGCCAGAAATCCGCGCTCAACACGACTCCGCCGACCGCCGGCTGCAGGTAGAAGCCGACCAGCGGGATTTCGCGTGCCACCGCCTGGCAATGCGCGATGATGTCATCTCCCGACGCGGTCTTCATCGCGGCGAGGCTGAGCAGGCCGGCGTGGTAGCCGATATCGCGCGCCGTGCGCGCTTCCGAGATAGCCTGCTGCGTCGGACCGGCGAGGCCTGCGACCAGCGCCAGTGGCCGCTTGGTCCAGTTCGCGGCCGTCTCGGCGGCGAGCTCCAGCACCGGTCGATAGAGACCAACCTCGCGGATTGCGAACTGCGTGGTGTGGACCCCGACTGCCAGGCCGCGGCGCCGGCGTCGATGTAATAGCGGGTCAGGGCGCGCTGATGCCTCTTGTCGAGCGCGCGATTGGCGTCGAGCGCGAGCGGATGTGCGGGCAGCACGGTACCGTCGGCGATCAGCTTGCGTATGTCGGATTTGATCTCGCTGTGGTGCATGGCCAATCCTATCCAAATTCTGGGCCGGCGACCGCGAAGGGAAGCTCTTCGCTTTGGGTGGTGGCGCGACCGAACCGCATGCGCTGGAACGGCCGCTCGATGTTCCAGCCGGCGCCGGTCAATCCGACGATGAATGGTTCCTGCGACGCGATCGCGTCGATCAGGAGCGGACCGGTTTCGGTTCGGCTGATCGCATCGACCAGCACCAGCGCGTCAGCAGCGTTATCCGCGAAAAGTGGTCCGATGTGGCGCGCGGTGCGGCCGTCGCGCACGAGCGCCATCGCGTCGCCGTACGACAGAATGCGCGAGTTCGTGCGCGCGGCGAATTCGGTGAGCAGGGCGTTGCGCTCAAATCCCATGGCGCGCCGGTCGCGTGCGCTGAACGTATCGATATCGAAGGCCGCCAGCATCGCGGGCGCCTCCTGCGTCGGATGTTCGAGCCGCAAGCGCCGGAGCTGCAATGTCGGCGTGAAGCCGAGCGGGCCGTACACCGTGGCGCCCGCCGGCGTCGCGTCGAGCCAGGTGGTGAGCCCGCGCTGTCTTGCCGCGTCGAGACAGGCGTCGACGAGCCGGGTCGCGAGCCCGCGGCGGCGCCAGAGCTCCGTCACCAGCGCCATGCTGATCCAGGCATTGCCGGCGGAATACGGCAGCAGCGCCGCGGTCGCGACCAAGTGCGTTCCGTCGCGGACGCCGAACACGATGCCGTTGGTCAGGAAGAAGCGCCAGTCGGCCTCGTTCTGGTTCCAGCGCGCTTCGGTCGACAGCGCAAGCCCGGCCGGTGCGTCGTCGACGCCGAGTTCGACGATGGCGACGGGCTCAGTATCGGCCATCGCGCACCTCATATTTGGTCGGCTTGCCGAGGCTCGGCATCGCGCGCGCCACCCAATCCGCGGTCCAGGCGATCAACTGCTCGGTGTCGACGACCGGCAGGCCAAACAGCTTGACCGCTTGCGATGTGTCGGTCAGCCACGCCGTCGGCTCTTCCTTGCCGACGATCACAGGCTCGCGGCCGAACCGCGCGCCGAACTTAGCGGCGAGATCGCGCACCGCGAGGATTTCATCGCCGCTGACATTGATCGGCGAAGTCGGCGTCGTGCAATGCGCCAGGCACCGCAACGCCTGTGAGGCGGCATCGCCCTGCCAGATGAAATTGACATGGCCGAGGCTGACGTCGATCGGCGTGCCCGAAAGCACCTTGGTCGCGATGTCGTGCAGCACGCCGTAGCGCATGTCGATCGCGTAGTTCAGGCGGAACAAGCGGCCGGGCGTCGAGAATTTCCTGGAGAAGTACTCGAACATGCGTTCGCGCCCGACGCAGGATTGCGCGTATTCGCCGGGCGGATTCGGCGCTATGTCTTCATTGGAGCCTTTGCCGTCGACCGGCACGAACGGATAGACGCAACCAGTCGAGAAGGCCACGATCCGTGAAGCGGGGAAGGCCTGCGCGACCAGTGCGGGAACATGCGCATTCATCGCCCAGGTCAGCGACAGGTCACCCTCGGCGCCGAATTTGCGGCCGGCCATGAAGATGATATTCGGCGCCTTTGGCAGTGTCTTGATCGCGGCCTCGTCCAGGAGGTCGCAATTGATGGTCTCGATGCCGCGCTGATCGAGCCAGTCCTTCACCGCGGGATCGCTGAAGCGGGCGACGCCGATGACGCGGCGGTCCGGTGCGGCGGCCTTGGCAAGTCCGGCCAGCGTCGGTCCCATCTTGCCGGCGACGCCGAGGATCATGATGTCGCCGTCGACCCTGCTGATATCGTCGATCAAGGCCTGGCTCGGCCGGCACAGCAAGTCGTCGAGCGCTGCGATATCCGGGATCGTCTTTGGCAAAGTCTCGCGCGTAAGCAGCATGGCTCTTCCCCTGGTTTCTTATTGCAGCCGTATGTCGGAGACCACGAACAGCCGTTCAAGGCCGAGCACCAGGCCGTAAAGCGCGACGCCGAGCAGCGTCAGCAGCACGACCGCCATCACCATGGCCGGCGTATCGAGCGAGGACTGTACCTGGATCATGAGGTAGCCGAGCCCGCGCTCCGAGGCGATGAATTCGCCGACGATGGCGCCGGCAACCGCGAGGATAGCGCCGACCTTCATGCCCGAAAACACGTAAGGTAGCGATCCCGGCAACTGGATCTTCCGGAACAGCGTCCAGCGCGAGCCGCGCAGCGATTTGACGAGGTCGAGCAGGTCGGGCTCGACCTCGCGCAGGCCGCGTGCGGTCGTCAGCAGGATCGGAAAGAAGCAGATGCTGAAGGCGATCAGGATGTTCGGAATGATGCCGTAGGAAAACCACACGATGATCAGCGGTCCCATCGCCACTTTCGGGATCATGTTCAGCGTCACGAACAGCGGCAGCAGCAACAAGCTCACCAGTGGCGACCAACTGAAGATGACGGCGAGCGCGACGCCGACCAGCGCGCCGAGGCAGAAGCCGCCGAGGATCTCGGCTGCGGTGACGAGCAGGTTCGACAGCCAGGCATATTTGGCGGAGCTTAGCGTGGCGACGGTTGCGAGCGGCGAGGGCAGGATGAACTTCGGCACCTGGAAGGCGTCGACCAGGACTTGCCAGAGCACGATCACGGCAAGATGCACGATCAGGATGATCGCGATGGACCGCGTGGATCGCCCGCCGTCACTGAACACCAATTGCTCCTTCCAAACGCCGGCCGCTCTCGGCGGCCGCCATCAGCCTAGCCCGCCTGCATCCATCTTTCAACCATCTGGTTGATTGGAGTGCCAGGACCCAGCCTCCGTCATTGCGAGCGCAGCGAAGCAATCCACGCCTCCACACGCGCGGAGAGAAATGGATTGCTTCGCTGCGCTCGCAATGACGGCTGTGGTAGCGGCTAACGCCGCAGCGACTGTAGCACCAGATCGGTCACGTGCCGCCGGCGGGCCCGCCGCGCGGTCGGGCTCGACAGGTCCTTGCCGAAGATCGCCGACAGCGTCGGCGTGTTGGAAAAGAAGAAGTAGCTCAGGGCCGCTATCGAGATATAGAGGTGCACCGGATCGATGCCGCGCCGGAACACGCCGGCGCGTACGCCTTCATTGAGGATCTTCGAGACCATGCTGACGAGCGGCGAGTGCATGGCCTCCAGCCGGCGGGAGCCGCGGACGTGCCGGGCGCCGCCGCGGTTCTCGTCGTTCAGGAGCACGATGAAGTCCGGGTGGGCGGCCAGATGGTCGAACGAGGCTTCGATCAGCTTCTTGATTGCCTGTTCGGGCGGCAGTCCCTCTAGGTTGAGCTTGCGCTCCTGCTCCCGGATCTCCTCATAGACCCATTCGAGCACGGCGAGGTAGAGCGCGTCCTTGTCCCCGAAATAGTGATAGACGAGCTGCTTGTTGACGCCGGCTCTGGCCGCGATCTCGTCGACCCTGGCGCCGGCAAGTCCGTTCTGCGCGAATTCGCGCCGTGCCGCGGTCAGGAGCTTCCGTTGCGTGGCGACCGGATCGCGCCGCTGCGGCTTTGTGTCGTCGGATCGTCGCTTCAGCATTTTCAACCAAACAGTTGACAACTACACCTGTCCCCTGTTGCATTGGTAACGTCACAAACGAGGTGCGACAAGGCCGGGTTGCACACGAGGAGAGTAGCGATGAAGGGTTTGAGGCTTGCGGCCTTGGCGCTGGGGTTGGCTCCGGCCTTGGCGTTTGCGCCGGCCGCATCGGTTGCGCCGGCGCGCGCTGCCGAATCCGTCAATCTGATCCTGAACTGGACGCCGACGGCTGATCATTCACCGTTCTATTACGCCAAGGCGCAGGGCTGGTACGAGAAGGCCGGCATCGATCTCACGATCGAGACCGGCAAGGGCTCCGGCGTCTCAGCGCTGAAGGTCGGCTCCGGTGGCTCGCCGTTCGGCATCGCCGACCTCGCGACCATGCTGGTGGCCAAGAGCAAGGGCGCCGACGTGGTGGCGCTGATGAGCATCTACGCCAATACCGGGCAGACCTTCTATTGGCTGAAGAGCTACAGCGTGAACGGGGTGAAGGATTTCCCCGGCCACAAGGTCGGCAATCCGCCGGGCGATGCCTCGCGCGTGATGTGGCCGGCTTTCGCCAAGGCGGCCGGGATCGCGCCTGACTCCGTCACTTTCGTCAATGTCGGCCCGACCGCGAAGATCGCGGCGCTGAAGAGCCACACGGTCGACATCATCAGCGACTTCTACAACGAGCACGATCTCAAGGCGATCGAGTTCGGCGCCGATCTCGGCTATGTCAACTGGAAGGACATCGGGCTCAATCCTTACGGCAATTCGCTGGTCGTCAATGGCGCATTCCTTCAGAAGAATCCGAAGCTGGTCGAGGAGTTCGTGCGGATCACGCAGAAGGCCTACGCCGCCTGCGTCGCCGACGTCGCGCCCTGCCTGAAGGCGCTGCTGGACCAGGTCTCCGGGCTCGACCGCGAGAACCAGGAGCGGCAGTGGGAGCGCATCAAGTTCCTGATGACGGACGAGTTCACCACGACCAAGGCGCTCGGCTGGATCGACGCCGAGCGGATGAAGAAGGATTACGATCTGGTGCACACCTATCTCGGCATGGAAAAGCCGTTCGACGTGAACACGGCGTTTTCGACCAAGATGTTGGATACCAGCATCAAGATGGACGCGAGCAAGGTGAAGAAGTAGCGGCTCGTCGTCTGCTTCGTCATGGCCGGGACAAGCCCGGCCATGACGAGCATTTGACGACTGGAGCTATGCTCTCATAATCCCTCTCCATAGCCGCGGCCGGATCGGCCGGGCGGGGAGGGACCAGACATGACTGAGACAATCGCAGGCGAAGCTCCCAAGGACGCTTCGCCCTCCGTGCTAGCGCAGCACGCGGCGATGCTGGATGCATTGCCATTCTCCGACACCGCCGATTTCGACGACGCTGCGCGCGGCTTCCTTGGCACCATCGAAAACGCGCATATCACCACTGCACAAGGCAGGGTGGTCTGGAGCCTTGAACCTTATCGCTTCCTGACCTCGGAAGACGCTCCGCCCACGGTCAATCCCAGCCTGTGGCGGCAGTCGCGATTGAACATGCATCACGGCCTGTTCGAGGTGGTGCCCGGGGTCTACCAGGTGCGCGGGCTCGATATCGCCAACATGACGCTGATCGAGGGCGATAGCGGCGTGATCGTGGTTGATACGCTGACCTCGATCGAGGGCGCGCGTGCTGCGATGGAGCTCTATTTCAGGCATCGTGGCAAGCGTCCGGTCATGGCCGTGATCTTCACCCACACCCACACCGATCATTGGGGTGGCGCCCGCGGGGTGCTCGACGATGAGACATTGTCGAGCGGGCGGGTGCCGATCATCGCGCCTGACATGTTCATGGAGCACGCCGTCTCCGAGAACATCATCGCCGGCCCGGCGATGCTGCGGCGCGCGCAATATCAGTTCGGGCCGTTCCTGGCGAAGGGGGCGCGCGGGCAGGTCGATTGCGGGCTCGGCAAGTCGATGGCGGCCGGATCGGTGGCGCTGCTGCGGCCGACCGATCTGATCGTTGCGTCCGGCGACAGGCGCGTGATCGACGGCGTCGAGTTCGAATTCCAGATGGCGCCGAACAGCGAGGCGCCGGCGGAGATGCACTTCTACCTGCCGCGCTACAAGCTGCTGAACCTCGCGGAGAATTGCACCCACAATTTCCACAACCTGCTGCCGTTCCGCGGCGCCGACGTGCGCGATGCGCTGGCGTGGTCGAAATATCTCGGCGAAGCGCTCAAGATGTGGGGCGGCAAGGCGGAGGCGATGTGCGGTCAGCATCATTGGCCGGTGTGGGGGCGGGAGCGGATCGACACTATGATCCGGCAGCAGCGCGATCTCTACAAGTTCGCGCATGACCAGACCATCCGCCTGATGAACCATGGGCTGACCCCGAGCGAAATCGCGGAGACCATTCGCCTGCCGAAAAGCCTGGAAGGTGCCTGGCACGGGCGCGGCTATTACGGCCATATCAGGCACAATGTGAAGGCGATCTACCAGAAATATCTCGGCTGGTACGACGCCAACCCCGTCAATCTCGATCCGATGCCGCCGGTCGAGTCGGGCAGGAAATATGTCGAGTATATGGGCGGCGCGGATGCGATCCTGGAACGGGCGCGGAAAGATTTCGCCAACGGCGAATTCCGTTTCGTCGCGCAGGCGCTAAGCCATCTGGTATTCGCCGAACCGGAGAATCAGGCGGCCCGCGCGCTGCTGGCCGATACGTTCGAGCAGCTCGGCTATGCCGCGGAAAGCGCGACCTGGCGCAACAGCTATCTGTTCGGCGCGCAGGAACTGCGGCAGGGCATGCCGAAGGCGCCGGCGCGGCCGGCGATGCCGCGCGAAACGCTCGCCGCGCTGCGCACCGAACAGCTCTGGGACGTGCTCGGCATTCGCCTCAACGGCCCCAAGGCCGAGGGCAAGCGCATCGTCTTGAACTGGAAGTTCACCGACACCAACGAGGCCTTCATCCTTAACCTGGAGAATTGCGCGCTGACCTATGTCGCCGGTGCGCAAGCTGGGGACGCCGATGCAAGTTTCACGCTGGTGCGCAGCACGCTCGATGAAGTCATTGCGAAGTTGACCACGTTTCCGGAAGCGGTCGGCAGCGGCAAGATCAGCGTCACCGGCGATGCAATGCGGCTCACTGAGCTGATGACGCTGATGGACGAGTTTCCGCGAATGTTCGAGATCGTCGAGCCGAAGCGAACAGCGGTGAGTTGACTGGCGCGTAGGGTGGGCAAAGCGACGTCTTGCACCGTCGCTCGAACAAACGCGGGCGGAAGCGTGCCCACCATCACGGGCGGAGCGCGGAGAGGTGGGCACGGCGCTTGCGCGCCTTTGCCCACCCTACGGCACCTACGGCACGTTACTCCGCGCTTGCGACCAGCTTGATGCGCGGCTCGGCCGCTTCCATCAGGTCGCGATAGCAGTTGAGATAATCGAGCGCCATGCGGCGCGCGGTGAAGCGGGTCTCGAACCGCTTGCGGATCGTCTGCCGGCTCAGCGCCGGAAGCCGGCCGACCGCACCGACGGCGCTGGTCTCATCCTCGACGATGAAGCCGGTCAGGCCATCCTCGATGATTTCCGGCACCGAGCCACGGTTGAAGGCGATGACCGGCGTGCCGCAGGCCATGGCCTCGATCATCACCAGGCCAAACGGCTCCGGCCAGTCGATCGGCAGCAACAGCGCGATGGCGCCGCTCAGGAACTCCGGCTTCTCCCGGTCGCTGATTTCGCCGATGAAATCCACCAGCGGATTGTCCACGATCAGCGGACGGATCACCGCCTCGTAATATTCCTGGTCGGCGCGGTCGACCTTTGCCGCCATTTTCAAGGGGATGCCGCAGCGCATCGCGATCTTGATGGCACTGTCGACGCCCTTTTCCGGCGCGATGCGGCCGAGCACCGCCAGGTATGACGGATTGACCGCCTGCGGCGTCAGCAGGTTCTCCGGCAGGCCGTGATGGATCGTCCTCACCCAATTCGCCTGCGGCACCGGACGGCGCTGGGCGTTGGAGATCGAGATCACCGGCACCTCCGGGAAGGTGTCGAACACCGGCTGGTGCTCGGGAAGGTCCAGCCTGCCGTGCAGGGTGGTCACGAACGGCGTCGGCTGCCGCTGGAACAGCGACCACGGATAATAATCCAGATGGAAGTGAAGGAAGTCGAACTCCTCCTGATCGCATTTCTGTCGGACGCGCTCGAGCAGCACCATGTGCAGCGCGTTGGGATCGCGGACCGATCCGTCCAGGCGCAATGCTTTCGGCCAGGTCGCCTCCAGCTTGCCTGAGGTTTGCGAGTCCCCGCTGGCGAACAGGGTGACGTCGTGGCCTAGCGTGACCAGTTCTTCAGTCAGCCAGTGCACGACCCGTTCCGTCCCGCCATAGAGCTTCGGGGGAACAGCCTCCGTCAGTGGCGCAACCTGCGCGATGCGCATGCTTTCGTCTCCTCTGTGTGATGTGGGATAATCAAGCCCAACCCCATTTGTCCGGCACCGGCATGCCGTAACGGGAACGTTCCCGCACGTGCGAAGTTCCTTTGCTGTGCGGGTCGTTCTTTCTTCCTTCACAGTGTGGTCTTGCTGATGCCATCTGCCACGAACAAATTTTCGCAACTATCGGTGCTGCAGAATTGTTGCGCAGTGATGGCCTCGCCATACGAAACATCGATCGCTGTCCCTCACGGAATCGTGTGCGGGACGGTGCGCTAAGAAAATTCACCTTACTGCTCAACAGGTTTGCAGGCGCTCATGGACAATCTTTCAGGATACGCGCACCGCCCCTTTCCCTTTGTGCTGCGCTATCTGCGGCGGCGGCCCGCATCACACGCCGTAATATTGGGGTGCGTTCTGGGTGCGGTTGCCTGCTCGGTAGGCACGCAGTACGGGGTGAAGAGCCTCGTCGACAGCCTGTCGGGCGGTCCGGCCAAGGCCAGTGGCGTATGGCTGGCATTCGTTCTGCTCATGTCGCTGATCGCGGCAGATAATTTTCTGTGGCGGATCGCAAGCTGGATCGCGAGCTACGCCTTCGTCGGCGTCACCGGCGACCTCCGGCGCGATATGTTCCGTCACCTCACCGGCCATGCGCCGAGCTATTTCACCGATCGCCTGCCGGGCATGCTGACCAGCCGGATCACCGCGACCTCGAACGCGGTCTATACGGTCGAGAACATGTTCGTCTGGAATGTGCTGCCGCCGTGCGTTGCGACCTTCGCGGCGATCGCGCTGATAGGGACCGTGAGCATGACGATGTCAGCGGTGCTGATCGTCATTGCGGGAACCATGGTGTTCGCGATGTTCCGGATGGCGGCCGCCGGCCGCCCCCTGCACGATGATTATGCCGACAAGGCGGCCGCCGTGGATGGTGAGATGGTTGACGTCATCAACAACATGCCGCTGGTGCGGGCGTTCTGCGGATTGAGCTTCGAGCACGCCCGGTTCGATGCGACCGTGAACCGGGAACTGACCGCCCGGGGCCGCAGCCTGCGCTACCTCGAAAAGCTGCGGCTCACCCATGCGGCGGTGACGGTGGTTCTGACCATCTGCATGCTGGCGTGGGCGGTCAACCTTTGGCAGCAGGGCGCCGCCACCACCGGCGACGTGGTGCTGGTCTGCACGCTGGGGATCTGCATCCTGAGCGCGACGCGCGATCTGGCCGTGGCGCTCGTCGATGCCACCCAGCATGTCGCCCGCCTGATGGAGGCGCTGGCGACGCTGCTGACACCGCACGAATTGAAGGATCACCCGGAGGCGGAGCCGCTGATCAAGAGCGGGGCCGCGATCGCCTTCAACAACATCTCGTTCCAATACCCCGGCGGCATCCAGGTGTTCGACAAGTTCAACCTGCGTATCCAGGCCGGCCAACGGGTCGGGCTGGTCGGGCAATCCGGCGGCGGCAAATCGACGCTGTTCACGCTGCTGCAGCGCTTCTACGACGTGGAGCGCGGCAGCATCACCATCGACGGCCAGGATATTTCGCGGGTCACCCAGCAGAGCCTGCGCGAGGCGATCTCGGTGGTGCCGCAGGACATTTCGCTGTTCCACCGCTCGATCCTGGAAAACATCCGCTACGGACGGCCGAACGCCACCGATGACGAGGTGCTGCGCGCGGCGATCGCGGCGCGCTGCGACTTCATCGAGAATTTACCCGAGGGCATGGACACCATCGTCGGCGATCGCGGCATCAAGGTGTCAGGCGGCCAGCGCCAGCGCATCGCGATCGCGCGTGCGTTCCTGAAAGATGCGCCGATCCTTCTGCTCGATGAAGCGACCGCGGCGCTTGACAGCGAGTCCGAGGAGGCCATACGTGAAGCGCTGTCGCGCCTGATGCGCGGGCGCACCGTGGTTGCGATCGCCCATCGCCTGGCCACGCTGCGCAGCTTCGATCGCGTGGTCGTTCTGCAGGGCGGCCGCATCGTCGAGGACGGGCCGCCCGATATCCTCGTGCAGGGCAGGGGGCCATACCGCGAACTGGTCGCGCGCGAAGTGGGCCGCCTCACCACCCAGGCTGCCTGATCCACAGTAGTTGCGTATAATCAGCGTCCATCGCAAACCCGAGAGAGAAGCGCTCGAGGTCTAAATGGCAGCGGAGATCGTTACGCAGATTTCGACCATGCGCGTTGTCGAGCAAATCGCGGAATCGCCCTTCTACATCCCGATGACCGGTCCCGCCGCGAGGCCGCGGCGGTCGCTCAAGCATGACGACACGTTCATCGTGCTCGACAGCCATGGCGACATCGGCGCTTCCGCCGGCGGACCCGATGGCCTGTTCAACGCCGACACGCGCTATCTCGCGCGGCTGGAAATGGTGCTCGACGACGTGCAGCCGCTGTTGCTCGGCTCGAACCTGCGCGACGACAATTCGGCGCTGACCGTCGATCTCACCAATTCCGATGTCTATCGGGGCGGCCGGCTGATGCTGCAGAAGGACACGCTGCACATCGTGCGCTCGATCTTCCTGTGGCGCGGCACCGCCTATCAGCGCATCGGTCTGCAAAATCATGGCGATCGGCTCGCGAGCTTCGATCTCACCTTGCTGTTCGACAATGATTTCGCCGATCTGTTCGAAGTGCGCGGCGAGCGCCGGCCGCGGCGCGGCATCGGCTCGAGCAGGTTGCTCGGCCCGACCGACGTCGTGCTCGAATACGTCGGACTGGACGAACAGTCACGGATCACGGCGCTGCATTTCGATCCCAAGCCGACGCGGCTGGCGGTCAATGCCGCGACCTATCATTTCGAACTGGAGCCCAAAGCGGTCACCTCGCTGTTCATCGCGGTGTCCTGCAACAAGCCGATCATGCACAAGCCGGTGCCGTTCTTCCGCGGGCTGCTTGCGCATCGCCGCGAGATGCGGCGCTCGACGGCGGGTGCTGCCAGCATCGAGACCTCGAACAACATCTTCAACGAGGTGCTGTGCCAGGCGATGGCCGACCTCAACATGCTGATGACGGAGACGCCGCAGGGCCGCTATCTCTATGCCGGCATCCCCTGGTACTCCACGACTTTCGGCCGCGATGGATTGATCACCGCGTTGCAGATGCTGTGGATCGATCCGCGCATCGCGAAAGGCGTCTTGAAGCGGCTTGCGTTCTTCCAGGCCAAGAGCGTCGATCCGCTTTCCGATGCGGAGCCCGGAAAGATCCTGCATGAGATGCGCGGCGGCGAGATGGCGGCGCTGCGCGAGGTGCCGTTCGCGCAATATTACGGCAGCGTCGATTCGACGCCGCTGTTCGTGCTGCTGGCCGGCCATTATTTCGAGCGCACCGGCGACGAGGCGACGCTTGCGGAACTCTGGCCCTCGATAGAGGCGGCGCTGCAATGGATCGACGGCCCCGGCGATCCCGATGGCGATGGTTTCATCGAATATCAGCGTGCGACCGAGCAGGGCCTCGCCAACCAGGGCTGGAAGGATTCCTTTGACGCCATCTTCCATGCCGATGGCAGGCTGGCGGAGGGCTATATCGCGCTCTGCGAGGTGCAGGGCTATGTGTTCGCGGCCAAGCGGCTGCTGGCCAGGGTGGCGCGCCGGCTCGGCTATGCCGATAGGGCGGAAAAGCTCGATAAGGAGGCCGAGACGCTGCGCCAGCGCTTCGAGGACGCCTTCTGGTGCGAGGAACTCGGCACCTATGCGCTGGCGCTCGACGGCAAGAAGGAACCGTGCCGCGTGCGGACCTCGAATGCCGGCCAGCTCCTGTTCACCGGCATCGTGCGGGAAGACCGCGCGCGGCTGGTCGCAGCCGACCTGATGAGCCAGAGCTTCTTCTCGGGCTGGGGCATCCGCACGGTTGGCAGGAATGAGGTCCGTTACAACCCGATGTCCTATCACGACGGCTCGATCTGGCCGCACGACAATGCGCTGATCGCGCTCGGCTTTGCGCGCTACGGGCTGAAGCGCTCCGTGGCGCATCTGTTCAAGGGCCTGTTCGACGCCGCAAGCTACATGGATCTGCGGCGGCTGCCCGAATTGTTCTGTGGGTTCCAGCGCGAAAGGCGGCGAGGACCCGTGCTCTATCCGGTAGCCTGCGCGCCACAGGCTTGGGCGAGTGCGACCCCATTCACGCTGCTGGAAGCGGCGCTCGGGCTCGAATTCGATGCCGTGCGCGGCGAGATCAGGCTGCGCGATCCGCGCTTGCCGGAATTCCTAAATGAGGCGATCCTGCGCGACCTGCAGCTCGGCGCCTCCAGCGTCGATCTGAGAGTCCGCCGCCATGATGGCGAAGTGTCGCTGGAAGTGTTGCGTACACGCGGTCAAATCCAGGTGTCGATCGTGCTGACGCATTAGAATGTCGGCCAGAATGTCTAGCTTTATTCCTGGATTGGAGGCCCCCGATGTGGGCGAGCATGGTGATGACAATTATTGCCGCGGCCTTTGCCGCTACTGTGGCCGCGCAAGCGGCCGATGATCCGGCGGCACCGCCGCCGGCCAAACCCCCGGCTGCGCAAAAGGAACCGGCGCCTCCACCCTCGGTGACGGTGATCGGCGCGAGGGATGCGCATGGCATCCTCGGGCGCGACGTGCGCAGCGCCGCCAATGAGAACATGGGACGGATCGTCGACGTGATCGTCGATCGCGAAGGCACCGTGCGCGCCGCCGTGATCGACTTCGGCGGCTTCCTCGGTGTCGGCAGCCGCAAGATCGTCGTCGACTGGAACGCACTGCATTTCGGCCAGGTCGCCAACAAGAGCGACAGCATCACGCTCGAACTGAACAAGGAGCAGGTGAGCGCGGCGCCGGAATACAAGGAGGACACGCCCCTCATCGTGCTCGGCGCTGCCGGCAGTTTGCGTCCATGGCAATATGACCATTAAAGTCGGAGATACATTGATCGCTCGTCCCTCCTCTTTAACGGACAGGATTGGCGGCGATCGCAGGCGGTCGACGGCGGACGATCACGGTGCGCCATTGGTTCCGGAGTTGCCGGCACCAGAGCCGTCGCGCCAGCCTTCATCCCAGAGCCAGCGCGGACTAGACTGGTTCATCTTCTTCCTGGCCGATGTGCAGACCGGGTTCGGCCCGTTCGTGGCGGTCTACCTGACCACGCAGAAATGGACCCAGGTCGAGATCGGCTTCGTGCTGTCGATCGGCGGCATCGTCGCCTTGCTGGGACAGATGCCGGGCGGCGCTATCGTTGACGCGGCGCGCTCCGAAAAAATGGTCGCCGGGGCCGCGGTCGCGACCATCGGCTGCGCCGCGCTGGCCTATGCGGTGTGGCCGATCTTCCCGGTCGTGGTGGCGGCGGCGACCCTGCACGCGCTCGCAAGCTGCGTGCTCGGCCCCGCGATCGCGGCGATCAGCCTCGGCCTGGTCGGGCCGTTCGCGATC
>NZ_PSRR01000101.1 GCF_004296405.1 Bradyrhizobium sp. Leo170 | reverse complement strand
CCAACCCGACGGTTGTCAAGAAAATGGAGTTTGCCAGTGGCGGCATGGTCTCCACCATGGCGGATTTCTCCCGGTTTGCGCAGATGCTGCTCAATGGCGGCACGTTCGAGGGCCGGACCTATCTGACCCCCGAGACTTTCAAGCTGATGACGACCGACCATGTCGGTCCTGGCTCCGGAGTCGGGCGGGACTACTTCTATTTTCCCGGCGATGGCTTTGGCTTCGGGCTCGGACTCGCGGTTCGGACCGATCCCGGCAACGCGAAGCCGCCGCCGCCGGGCTCGCTTGGCGAACTGAAATGGGACGGCGCCAGCGGTTGTTATTTCGTGATCGACCGCAAGCAGGATATGTTTTTCGTGCTCTTGGAGCAGACGCCGACCGAGCGGCAACGCATCCAGCGGACGCTGAAGCAGTTGGTCTATGAAGCAATGGAGAACTGAAGTTTTGTCGCGCCGCCTCGTTCTCGTGGCGGCGCTCGCGCTTCTGGTCGGCGCCGGATGTGGCGCCCGCGCGGAATCTCCGGCCACCGGCGCGCACCGCTTTTCCGCCGCGGGGCTCGCGCGCGTCAGCGACTACATCAAGAACGAGATCGTGACCGGCAAGATTCCGGGCGCTATCCTCTTGATCCAGCAGCACGGCAAGCCGGTCTATGACGAGAATTTCGGCGTCCGCGACGTCGCCACTCAGTTTTCGATGAGCGCGGATACCATCTTCCGCCTCTATTCGATGTCGAAGCCGATCACGTCGGTGGCCGCAATGATTCTGGTGGAGGACGGCAAGCTCGCGCTCGACGACCCCGTGTCGAAATACATCCCGGCATTCGCGGATATGAAGGTCGGCGTCGACCAGCGAGCGGAGAACGGCAGTACGACGCTTGCGCTGGAGCCGCTCAAGCGTCCGATCACGATCGAGGATCTGCTGCGCCATACTTCCGGTTTGACCTATGGCTTCTCCGACGACAGCACGGTGCGAAAGCTCTACGCGGATGCGAACCTTTTCAACGGCGACTGGACCAACGCCGAATTCGCCGAGCGGATCGCGAAATTGCCGCTCGCCGAGCAGCCCGGCACCCTCTGGGATTATGGGCATTCCACCGATGTGCTCGGCCGCGTGATCGAGGTCGTATCGGGAAAGACGCTGTACCAATTCGAAAAGGAGCGGCTGCTCGATCCGCTCGGGATGAACGAGACCGCCTTCTACGTCGCCGATCCCGCGAAGCGGCCGCGCATCGCCGAACCAATGCCGGACGACCGCGCGCTCGGCCCGGCCACGATGATCAGCGATCCCATGCAGCCGCGCAAATGGGAGTCGGGCGGCGCCGGCATGGTCGGCACCATCGGCGACTATGCGCGGTTTGCGCAGATGTTGTTGAACGGCGGCACTTTCGACGGTCGGCGCTATCTGAGGCCGGAGACGATCGCTTTGATGACGAAGGATCACATCGGGCCGGAGACGAAGATCGCGCGCGATGATCGCTATTACCCTGGCGCGAACAGCGGCTTCGGCCTCGGCTTTGCCGTGCGCACCTCGGTGCCGCCGGGCACGTCATGGCCCACAGGGGAATACCGCTGGGACGGCGTCGCCGGCACCTTCTTCTTCATCGATCCCGAAGACGACATGTTCGGGATCTTCATGGTGCAGACGCCTTCGCAGCGCGGGCGGATTCAGTTGCAGTTGAAGACGCTGATCTATCAGGCGATGGGACGGTGAGCCGTAGGGTTTCGTAGGCCGGATGGAGCGAAGCGCAATTCGGGGAGACTGTCCCGGATTTCGCTGCGCTCCATCCGGGCTACAGGTCTACGCTCCACGCACGATCTCTCGCACCAGGCCGACTGTTTCCTCGATCATGCCGGCCGTCACATCGAGATGTGTGCAGGCCCTGATGCGACCGTCCATTATCGCCAGCAGAACGCCGCGCCTGCCTAGTTCCGCAACCATGTTCTCCCTGGAGACACCCGCATCATCGGGCTTGAAGAAGACGAGATTGGTTTCGGGCTCTTGCACCTCGACGCCGTCGATCTGCGACAGCCCGCGCGCCAGCGCTCTTGCATTGGCGTGATCGTCGGCGAGGCGGTCGACGTGATGATCGAGCGCATAAATGCAGGCGGCAGCGCAGATGCCGGCCTGGCGCATGGAGCCGCCGAGGCGCTGTTTCCAGCGCCAGACTTCATCGATGAAATCGCGGCTGCCTGCGATCACGCCGCCGATCGGCGCGCCCAGTCCCTTCGAGAAATCGATCCAGGCGGAATCCCAACCCTTCGCCATGTCGCGCGCGGAAATGCCGGTAGCGACGCAGGCGTTGAGCAGCCGCGCGCCGTCCATATGGGTGGCGAGCCCATGGGCTTTGGCGATACCGACGATCTCGTCGAGCGCAGACTTTTTCCAGATCGTGCCGCCGCCGATATTGGCGGTCTGCTCGACGCTGACGAGCACCTGCGGCGGCTGGTAGCGTGAACGCGGATGCAGTGCCGCGCGGAATGTCTCCGGCGCGAATTGGCCGTCGTCGCCCGGCAGCGGCGTGATCTGGAAGCCGCCGAGCGCGGCATGCGCGCCACCTTCGCGGGCGATGATATGGGCGGTCGCATGCGCCAGGATCTCGTCGCCGGGCCGGCAATAAGCCAGCGTCGCGGCGACGTTGCACATGGTGCCCGAGGGCATGAACACCGCGGCCTCCTTGCCGAGCAGGTCGGCAACGCGCGCGCAGAGCAGGTTCACGGTCGGATCATCGCCGATCTGCTCGTCGCCAACTTCCGCCCGCGCCATCGCCTCCCGCATCCCGGGCGTCGGGCGCGTCTGGGTGTCGGACAAGAGATTGATGCGAACGGGCGGAGCCTTGGGATCGCGCGGGGCAGGGGTGTAAGACATGGACTTTCCTTATTGCTCCGTGACGTCGTCGCGCCGGTAAATTGCAGCGCAAATCACCTGTCAGCCGATCGGTCGCCGGGCGGCGTGACGAAACCGCATAATGATAATTTCGGTCGCGGTCACGCGATAATCAATTAGGTAAGGATAGGGGTTCACCGGAAGACGACGGACGTTAGGACGGCTCGTTGCACGGCCTGCACGGGGATGCTCTTGCAACAGTGCGACGAGCGCCGCAATCCGGTCACGAACATGAACCGCGCCTTGAGGTGATCATGCTTCGATGTAGGTGAGGACTTGATCGACTTGCGCAAGCGCACGGCGCGTGTAGCGGATGTTCACAGCCCGTGCTTTGCCCACATGGCTCGTACTTCGTCGGCGGAGGCGAGGTCGCCGCGCGCAATCTCGGCGTCAGCTTCCGCCAGATCGGCTTCTTCCTCGGGTGTCAACTGAATGGGCGGCTGATCGACGCCCGCAAGCTCCAGCATGGCGCGCGCGAGCTCGTCCTGCTCTGCATCTGGCAGGTTGGCAACCGTACTAAACGCTTCTTCGAGTAATCGGGTCATGGTTGAAACTATAATACCAATTTGGTGCCCAAACAAAAAGGCCCCGGGATCCCGGGGCCTTCGATACCTCGAACATTCCGTCCGATCAGCGCGAATAGAATTCGACGATCAGATGCGGCTCCATCTGCACCGGGAACGGCACATCAGACAGGCCGGGAATGCGGATGAACTTCGCGGTCATCTTGCCGTGATCGACCTCGATGAAGTCGGGCACGTCGCGCTCGGGAAGCTGCGAGGCTTCCAGCACGGTGACGAGCTGCTTGGAGGCTTCCTTGACCTCGATCACGTCGCCGAGCTTGAGCCGGTAGCTGCCGATGTTGACGCGGCGGCCGTTCACCTTGACGTGGCCGTGGTTGATGAACTGGCGGGCAGCGAACATCGTGGGCACGAACTTGGCGCGGTACACGACGGTGTCGAGACGGCGCTCCAACAGGCCGATCAGGTTTTCACCGGTGTCGCCCTTCAGGCGGCCGGCTTCGACATAGATGCCGTGGAACTGGCGCTCGGAAATATTGGCGTAATAGCCTTTGAGCTTCTGCTTGGCGCGGAGCTGCACGCCGAAGTCGGAGAGCTTGCCCTTGCGGCGCTGGCCGTGCTGGCCAGGGCCGTATTCGCGGCGATTCACAGGGCTCTTCGGGCGGCCCCAGATATTCTGGCCCATGCGGCGATCGATCTTGTATTTCGCCTCACTGCGCTTTGTCATCGCGTCCTCTTCAGGTCAAAGTTGGGTTTGAGGAAACGCGCCCTCCTGTGCAGCCTGCCATTTGGCCGGTGCCGACAGGTCCGCCTCGAAAGCTCGAGGACGAACCACGGGTCGCGAAACGCTTCGCGGGCCGAAACCGGCCCGCGAGCAGGGGGCTTTTAGGGAAAGATGGCCGTCCTGTCAACGAAAGAGGCGGCTATTTAGTGCCATTTAGTGCCATCAGGTCGCAATTGCCGGAAACCACTCTGTCGGTTTGCTGCCGATCGGCTCGCAATTCCGCTGCTATTTCGGTGTTCAGCACCTGTTCCAGCCGGCACAGCGTCCGGGCAATAAGGGCGGCGTCGGTAATCCGATGGTCCCAGCGCAGCACCACGCTGATCGTCCCGTCCCCCTCCACGCCATAGCTGAGGATGAACGGCCCCGGTGTGACGGCGTGCAGTTCCCCGGGACCGATGGCCGCCACCGACGTCACGGAGAAACTGCCGAAATAATTGGCGCGCTGGCGTCCGGAATTCAGCCCGATCCACCAGAGCAGGCGGCGCAGCGGCAGCGGCAGCCCGGACGCCCTCAGCGCCTTTCTGAACGCCGCCACTTCCTCGACCGGCGCCTCCTTGGCGTGGTGGATCAAGGCATCGATCTCCGCGAGCGGCTTGATTTCGGGGGTGCCGATCTTTTGCGGCAGCACACAATCCTCGCCGTCCACGACGCGGGCGATTGCGACGGTAGCGGCGCTGCGCGGCAGCTCGTAGAAGCCGGGCCACGGCCATTTGACGTAGAGCGTCCGCAAGGCCGGCTCGTCCTTCGCGACCAGGGCAAAGGCTTTCACGAAGATCGCCGCCCAGCCGGCCGGACGGGCCGCCTCTGCGCGGGCATCCACCAGGTCCCTGATGTTCAGGAGGCGCGTGAGCGACACGAAGGGGATGTCGAGCGACGCACGCATCAGATCGGCGATGAAACAGCGCGGGATTGAGATTTTTCGGGCCGTTCCGCGCATTACTCCGCCGGGTGTTCCAGATTCAATAAAAGGCTGGCGAGCCGGTATATGTGCTCGCCAGCCCTGAACCGAGCATGAACCAACGGCCTTCCAGCACATAGCCGGTTTCGGCGCCGGGATGGGTGTGGCGTCCCGCCGCACTGCCGGCGATCACGGCGACCCTGGCAGCCGGCTCATGGCGGGAGAAGCAACCCTAGCGCCTGATTCCTGCAAAGCTGGCGGCAATGCCGCGCTGGAGCAGGGACCAGTCGAAGCCCAGCGCGAGCGCCGCATAGCCGCGCTCGATCATCGCGTTGGCCTGTTCGGCGGACCGCGCCACTCCGCCGATCGGCACGCCGCTCTTGAGGATGCCTTCCTCGGCGCGCTGCATCAGCGCCACCACTTCGGGATCATCGGGGAGGCCGCGCTTGTTGATGGAGGTGGCGAGGTCGCCGGGCCCGATCACGGCGATGTCGATGCCGGGGGTGGCCATGATCTCGTCGATCCGTTCGACCGCCTCGACATGCTCGATCGTGATCATGCAGATCATGTCGTCGTCGGCCGTAGCCATGTAGTCCGGCATCGAGACGCCCCAGCGGAACGGCGCGTGGAATGGTCCCCACAGCCGGTCACCCTTGGGCGGATACCGCACGCCGCGCGCGGCCTTCTCGGCCTCGGCGCGGCTGCAGATCATCGGGAAATTGATGCCGAGTGCACCGATGTCCATCGGCGCCTTGGCGAGCCAGGGCTCGTTGGCGGCAATGCGCGCCATTGGCACGCATGATGTGCCGGAGGTTGCCACGATCATCGCGTGCGCGGTGCCGAGGTCGATCGGGCCGTGCTCGAGGTCGACGATGATCCAGTCGAGCGACTGCGCCATGATCTGCACGGTCTGGATGCTCGGGATCGTGGCAATCGCGCCGAAAGTCGGGCGCTTCTCTCGCCATTGCTGTCGCAGCCGGTTGAGGGGAGTTGGGTTCGGTGAAATCAAAGCGGATCTCCACAGCTTGTGTTGAGGGCGCGCTATTCGATCACCGATATCATAAAGACAAAATCAGTACGCATCGAGTGCTTGACTGCTTGCTTTGGCGTCACGTCTCGTTGGTGTGCGAGGCAACGGATGCCACCCGAAAGAAGCCCATTCAAAGGACCCCTCGATGATTTTCACCAGACGCTCGTTGCTGACCGCTTTGTCGTGTCTGGCCATCTCGCCCGTGCGAGCGCAGGAGCGGCCGTCACCGTTTGAAGCCTATGAGCGCGAGACGGGTGGGCGGATCGGCGTCTATGCCGAGAATGTGGCCACAGGGGCCAAGATCACTTGGCGAAGTGACGAGCGCTTTGTCATGTGCAGCACATTCAAGGCCTCGCTTGCCGCGTGCGTTCTAGCCCGCATCGATCGTGGCGAAGACGGACTTGAGAACGTGGTGCGATACCGTGCCGCCGATCTTCTCCACCATGCACCGGCGGCAAGGCAGAACCTGTCGAGCGGAGCGATGTCGGTCGCCGACATGTGCAAGGCTGTGGTCGAGCTCAGCGACAACACCTGCGCCAATCTGCTGCTGGCGCGGATCGGCGGTCCCCCTGCGCTCACTGCGTTTTGGCACGAAACGGGCGATACCGTCTCGCGCCTCGATCACTATGAACTTGAGCTCAATCGCTCTCCGCCCGGTGATCCGCATGACACGACCACGCCTGCCGCGATGGCCGGCAATCTGCGCCATTTCGTGCTTGGCGAGGCACTGTCACCGGCGTCGCGCGAACGCCTCACGGACTGGATGCTGAACTGCAAGACCGGAAACAACCGCCTTCGCGGTGGTTTGCCCAAGGACTGGAAGGTCGGCGACAAGACGGGCAACAATGGCAAGGATGCTGCGGGCGACATCGCGGTGGTTTGGCCTCGGGGAGGCGGACCGGTGCTGATCTCGGCCTATACGCAGGGCGGTTCGCCGACCACCGCACAGCTCGAGGCCGTTTTCGCGAAAATCGGGCAAATGGTCGGCCGGCAATTCGGCTAGCCAAAACGGGTATGCGGCCTCAGGCCGGGACGCGGCCGCCGAAAAACGGCATCAACGCCCGGCTCAGCCTATGCGGGCGGTTGGACGTGAAGAGCATTTCGGCGCCGGCCTCGTCTCTGCTGTCACCGGGCGGGCCGAGCAAATCGGAAACGCGTCGCGCGATGGCGGGTGCCGGGTCGATCCAGTCGACCGGCCATGGCGCAAGCTTCACCAGGCGATCCAGCAGCAAGGGATAATGCGTGCAGGCAAGTACCACAGTGTCGGTGCGTGCCGCGCCGTCGACAAAGCAGGGGGCCAGTTCAGCGGCGATATCGACGTCGCTGACATCCTGACCGCTCAGCGCCGCTTCCGCCAGCGAAGCGAGCTCGCCCGAGCCGACCAGCGTCACCTCGCAGCCCTGTCCGAAATCGTGGATCAGCTTTTTCGTATATTCGCGCTTGACGGTGCCCTTGGTGCCCAGCACGGACACGCGCTTGGTCTTCGAACTGGCGCAGGCCGGCTTGATCGCCGGCACGGTTCCGACGAATGGCAGGTCGTAGGCGTCCCGCAGGTGTGACATGACGAGCGTCGAGGCGGTATTGCAGGCGATCACGACCAGATCGGGCGTGTGTCTCCCGATCAATTCGCCGAGTAGCGGCACCACGCGCGCGATGATCTCGTCCTCGCCATGGTGGCCATAGGGAAAGAAGGCGTCGTCGGCGACATAGACGTAATGCGCGTCAGACCGGGCGCGCACGATCTCGCGCAATACCGTCAGCCCGCCGAGGCCGGAATCGAATACCAGAATGGTTGGGGGCGCCGCCACGATTTAACCTTATCCCATTTCAGCGTTACGATTCAGTTGATTTGAGGGCACCGCCGGCCTTGCGGCTCGGTCCCAGGCCCGGGTGGAGATTCTGGAACGATTCAAATCGCCTTGATCGGACCGGAGCGTTATCAGGGCGCGGCGCTGCAGCGCGGTAAAGCGGCGGCGACGAACTCGAAGCCGATGGGGCCGGGCGCATGATCCGAAACACGACATCGAGCTGGGGCAGCGTTGCGCGTGGATTCCACTGGGTGCTTGCGGTCGCCATCATCGGCATGATCGGATTCGGCTGGTGGATGAACCATATCCCCGCTCGCCCGGACCGCTTCTTCTATCGCTCGATCCATGCCGATATCGGCTATGTCGTGCTGCTCGTGACCCTGCTTCGGCTGGTCTGGCGCGGCGTCAACCCGACGCCGGCGCTGCCGGAGGATACGTTGCGCTGGCACCGGATCGCCGCCCGGGTCAGCCATTTCGCGCTCTATGCCGTCACCATCCTGGTGGCGGTGCTGGGCTGGGCACATTCCGGGGCCCGGACGCCCAATTATTCGGACTGGTTCGGGCTGTTTCACGTGCCGCAGATCACCTCGCCTGATCGGGCCGCGGCGCAGGCCTACGAGGTCAGGCACATCTACTTCGCCTATGTGCTGCTGGCGCTGATCGGAATTCACATCGCCGCCGTCGCCTGGCACCACTTCATGCGCCGCGATCGCGTCGCCGCCCGCATGGTCGACGGAGCGCCGGGCTAGGCTCTGGACCGGGGTCAGGCTTCCCCGAACACGCGCTTGAAGATTGTGTCGACGTGCTTGAGGTGATAGCCGAGGTCGAACTGCTCTTCGATTTCGGCGTCACTTAGATATTTCCTCACGTCCGGATCTTTCTTGAGCAGCGTCAGGAAATCGCCTTCGCCGCGCCAGACCGGCATGGCGTTGCGCTGCACGAACTTGTAGGCGTCCTCGCGGCTCGCGCCCTTTTGCGTCAGCGCGATCAGCACCCGTTGCGAATGCACGAGGCCGCCGAGGCGATCGAGGTTCTTCTGCATGTTCTGCGGATAGACCAGGAGCTTCTCGACCAGGCCGGCGAGGCGGACCAGCGCGAAGTCGAGCGTCACGGTGGCGTCCGGGCCCATCATGCGCTCGGCGGAGGAATGCGAGATGTCGCGTTCGTGCCAGAGCACGACGTTCTCGAGTGCGGGCACTGCATAGGCCCGCACCATCCGCGACAGGCCGGAGAGGTTCTCCGACAGCACCGGGTTGCGCTTGTGCGGCATTGCCGACGAACCCTTCTGCCCTTCCGAGAAGAATTCCTCGGCTTCCAGCACCTCGGTGCGCTGCAGGTGACGGATTTCGACAGCCAGGCGCTCGATGGAGGCGGCGATCACGGCCAGCGTCGCGAAATACATCGCATGGCGGTCGCGCGGGATTACCTGGGTCGAGATCGGCTCCGGCTCGAGCCCCATCGCTTTGGCGACATGCTCTTCGACGCGCGGGTCGATCTGCGCAAAGGTGCCGACTGCGCCCGAGATCGCGCAGGTCGCGACTTCCTTGCGGGCGGCGACGAGCCGCGCCCGGGCACGGGAGAATTCCGCATAGGCGTAGGCGAGCTTGAGGCCGAAGGTCACCGGCTCGGCGTGGATGCCGTGGGAGCGGCCGATGGTCGGCGTCATCTTGTGCTCGAAGGCGCGCTTCTTCAGCGCGGCCAGGACCTTGTCGATGTCGGCAAGCAGGAGGTCCGCGGCGCGGGTGAGCTGCACGTTGAGGCAGGTGTCGAGCACGTCGGAGGAGGTCATGCCCTGGTGCACGAAGCGCGCCTCGGGGCCGACGATTTCAGCGAGATGGGTCAGGAAGGCGATGACGTCGTGTTTGGTCTCCCGCTCGATCTCGTCGATCCGCGCGACGTCGAAGGTTGCGTCCTTGCCCTTGGCCCAGATCGTCTTCGCAGCCTCCTTGGGAATGACGCCGAGTTCCGCTAGCGCATCAGCCGCATGCGCCTCGATCTCGAACCAGATCTTGAAGCGGGTCTGCGGCTCCCAGATCGCGGCCATCTCCGGGCGGGTGTAGCGGGGGATCATGGAAAACTCCGAGGTGCGGGCAGGGGCGGCAAACGAGCTCCCAGCCGGTTGTTTTTACACCGCGCTTTAGCAAATCGATCCCGTAGAGGCCACCGATTCGAGCCTTCCGCATGAGGAAAATGGGCCTCTCGGCGCGCGAACGGGTTGATCTGATCCACGACGTCCTGTCATTCCCCGCCACCGGGTCTCGCCTTCGGCGAGCCCGATGACAGGCTCCGTCGGGGAATCCAGTACGCTGCGGCCTCTCGGCTCAAGCACTGGCGTCTGTGGAATACTGGATCGCCCGGTCAAGCCGGGCGATGACGACAGCCATCCATGCCCCCACATCGCGCGATGGATTGCTTGCTCTAAAGGCTGGTCAACCCGCACTCGACGGCGAGGCGGACGAGCTGCGCATCGGTCCGCATGCCGGTCTTGGTCTTGATCAGGTAATGATAGTTCTGAACCGTCTTCATGCTGAGATTGAGGTTTGCGGCGATCTGCTCCGTGGTCGAGCCGGCAGCCAATTGTCGCAGGATCTCGATCTCCCGCTCCCCCAATTGGTCAAGGACTGATCCTGACGGAGTCAGGCTTTCCATCGCCAGGGCATGGGCGACGTCATCGCTCATCGCATGTTCGCCACGCGCCACCGAACGGATCGCCGCGATCAGCACAGTCGGTTCATTGCTCTTGGTGACATAGCCGCTTGCCCCCGCGCTGAAGGCGGCCTTCACCAGCGCTGCCTCGCTATGCATGCTGAACACGAGAATGCGCGCGGCAGGGCTGCGCTGGCGGATGTTCCTGATAGCTTCGAGCCCGCTGGCACCCGGCATCGAGATGTCCATCACCACGACATCAGGGGCGTGGGTCTTGAATGCGCGGTAGGCCTCGGCTGCGTTGTCGGCCTCAGCGACCACCCGGAAGTCGCCTTGATGCTCCAGGACGCGCCGATAGCCTTGCCGGACCACGGGATGGTCGTCGACAAGCAGGATCGAAATGCCATGGGTCTTCGGCGCCGGCATCAGGCGGCGAGCGGGATCGTGGCGGCGACGCTCAGGCCGCGCCTTGCACGCGCGATCGACAGCGAACCGCCGAGAGCGGTTACTCGCTCGCGTATTCCGGTCAGGCCGAAGCCGACGGACTGCGCCACCTTGGCGGCATCGCCGCCGCCGTCGTCCTCGACGCGAACCAGCAGCGCATTTTCCACACCCGTCCGCCGCTCGATCCGAAGCACGATCTCGCGCGCCGCGCTGTGGCGCAACGAGTTGGTCAGGCATTCCTGAGCCACACGGTAGGCGGTCGCGGCGACGGCGCCTCGCACGTCGGCGAAATCGCCTTTGAGGTCGAGCTGGATCATCGGCTGCGTTGCGTGCTGCGATCGCAGCTATCAACGAGGTTGATGAGGCTCGCCTCCAGCCCGAGTTCCTCGGCGGGCGGGTGGCGCAGGCGGTTCAGCGTGCCGCGCAGGCAAGCCATGATGTGCAGCGTGGCCTGCGAGATCATCCGCGCATCCTGCGCGACGTCGCCTCGGTCCTGCTCCTGCGCGCTGGCCGCTTCGATCGTGTTGGCGAAGGCCAGGATCGCCGCGAGATTTTGTCCGAACTCATCGTGCAGTTCGCGCGCAAGCACGCGCCGCTCGTCGCTGCGGATTTCAAGCAGCCGGCGGGTCAGGACGGCCCGTTCTTCCGTGGCCTGCGCGAGGCGATCTCCGAAGTCGCTGACGGCCTGCCCAATCATGGCAAGTTCCATCGAGCGGAAGCGCGGAAGCGATGTTCGATATTGACCGTTCGCCATGCGCTGCAGTGCGGTAACGATCAACTGCGCCGGAGCCAGTGCATGCGCAATCGCGAGCGAGGCAAGCAGGGCGATGGCCACCGCCATCAGCAGCGCGACGTGAACGTTGTCGAGGATGTGCTGCCAGGCCAGCGATATCGCGGCGTCGGGATCGGCAATGGCCGTGACCGTGCCTGCAGTGGTCGAGCGCGCACTTATCGGCCGGGCGACCGCGGCGTGGTCGCCAAGGAATGTCTCCACGGCGGCTGCGAACCAGTGCGGTGGAGATGCGCCGATCCCTTTGCTCTGGCCGCAAAGCGGATTCTCGAACTCGCCCTTCGGTTCAAACTGGACGCAGACGCCCGGCGAAATCAGGCTCATCGTCTGAGTGGTGCGCCATTCCGGTACCGGCAAAAGGTGTTCGCGTGTCCTGTTGCCGCGCAACAGCAATTCGCGCCAGTAGAGCGCTTCCAGCGCTTGCGAGACCCGTTCGGCGGATGCGGCCGTGGCGCGGTCGACGCTGTGGTAGGCGTCGATCGTCGCCCAAACGGTGGCGCCGCCCAGACACAAGATGACGATGACGAGCAGACGGGCGACGAGCTGGAGCACGAGGCGCATGCGATCACTCCGCGGCTTCTAGATGACCGTAACAGCACCGCCATTTGACGCCAATTGCAAGATGGCAGGTGAGGAGAAGCTCGGGAAATTTTCCCAGCGAACCGCAGGCATATGTCTTTGGACGCAAGCTGCCGCCTCGGATTAACAAAGCCGGGGACCGTTTGCGGGCCGTCGCTCTTGGCCGCCCTCAGGGAGCAAAGCTGCATGAGTGCCACGGTTGGCGCCGAGACCACCTTGCCCGGCAAGGATACTTCGGAGCGAAGTGTCCTGTTGCTATGGATGATCTTCACGGGGCTTTCGATCTTCGCCGCCATGTTGCTGTGGCGATACGGGTTGCTCCATCTCATGGTCACCTCGGACCGCACCTACATTTCGAGCCTGATCGCCGTTCTCTACGTCATCACCTGCCTCCATTGTTTCTGGCGGACGCGAGCGATCGCGCGCGAAGGCGAGGCGGCCAGACGCTGCCGCGCGATCCTGTCCACTCCCGGCGCCGCGAGGAGGCTCGACGAGAATGCGCGCGCTCTGCCTGGAGGGCTCGTCAGCGACCACATCCGCAACCTGGTGAAGAAGGCCGCGGCGCAGACCACCGGCCGCATCGATCAGACATTGCTGCTCAGGTCGCTGGCGGACCGGCTGCGCGGCTCCAACGCCTTCGGCGCATTCGTTTCGGATACGCTGATGAAGCTCGGGCTGCTCGGAACCATCATCGGCTTCATCATCATGCTGGCGCCGATCGCAACCCTCGATGCCGCCGACAAGGTCGCGATGCGATCGTCGATGGGCCTGATGAGCGACGGCATGGCGGTAGCCATGTACACGACGCTGGCCGGCCTGATCGGATCGATCCTCGTCAGGATTCAATACTACATGCTCGATGCCGCGACCCAGCGGGTGTTTTCCGATGCCGTCATGTTGACCGAGACGCACGTCACCCCGGCCTTGGAACACCATCATGATGGATGAGTTCGGCCTCTATCCACGGGAGGAACATTTCGATCCGCTCGGCGTGATGCTGTTCAAGGCGCTGCAGGTCGTCGCCTTCCTGTTCTTCCTCGCGTTGCTTGCGGTCTCGCCGGAATCGAAGGAGGGCAAGATCGACTCCAAGGCCGAGTTCATCATCACGATGGACTGGCCGGACAATCACCCCGATGATTTCGATCTGTTCGTGCAGGATCCCGCCGGCAATATCGCCTGGTATCGCCGCCGCGAAGCCGGCTTCCTCACGCTCGACCGCGACGATCGTGGCGGCGCCAACGATTTCATCGTCGTCAACGGCAAGAAGATTCCTTCGCCAATCCGCGAGGAGATCGTCACCGTGCGCGGCATCATCCCCGGCGAATACACCGTCAATGTTTCGCATTTCCAGGCGACGACCGGGCAGCCGGTCCCGGTCAGCGTGAAGGTGCAGAAGCTCAATCCGACCGCCCAGGTGATCTTCGACAACAAGTTGACGCTCGATCACACCGGCGATGAGAAAACCGCGCTGCGTTTCTGGGTCGATGCCGAAGGCAAGGTGGTCGACGTCCAGCAGCGGCAGAAATCATTGATGGAGACGTTCCGCAACGTGCGCGCAAACGGCGCGGATCTCGATCCGAAGACAGGCGTCAGGATGTCTCGCCCGTGAACAATCTCCAGTCGGTCATCCTCACGCTCTCGATCAGCTATGCGCTGATCGGCGCGCTATTGCTCGTCATCCTGGTCTATGCACGCTTGCCCTGGTCGGCCAAGGCGATTGCGGTCGTCGTGACCAGCGCATTCTATATTGCGAGCTTTATGGGCGTGCGCGGCCTGCTGGGCTGGGCCAGCGTCGACAGGTTGCCGGCCTCGTTCAAGCTGTTGCAAGCACGCATCGTGGAGCCGCACTCGCTGGAGGGCGACCCCGGCTCGATCTATCTTTGGGTCGAGACCCTCGACGAAGACAACCGGCCGAGCGCCATCCCCAGAGCCTACCGCATCCCCTACAGCGACTCGCTGGCGCAGAAGACCGACAAGGCCATCACCGAGATTGCCGCCGGCCGTCCCCAGGGCGGGCGGGCCGCGGATTTTGGCACCGGCGAGGGCGGCCTGATCGCGGCGGCCAGGGAATACATCACCCCGAGCGCCGTGATCGAGACGTCGGGTGGCGATCCCTCGACCGGCGGGGCGCTGACGGCGGCCCCAGGACCCGGTGACGGTGTGTCATTTACCCCGCTGCTGCCGCCGCGAATGCCGCCGAAGGACGAGCAATAGGTCTCTGGATACTGATGAGGCCCGTCTCAGGGAGGCGGGCCGCCCGGCGGGGGCTCGGCTAGCTGGGTTCCGCACCTGACAAACGTCAATCACGGGTTATTGAGTAACAGATATTGTAATCTGTCAGTCAGACATGCTATATCCACCTCCGGACGCCGGATGGGGCGCCCCGTGGCTCGCGGCCGCGAAAGGCTTGATCCGGAAGAGTACGAGTACCGGTTTCAGGCCAAAGCGCCGGCCACGGACTTGCCGGAGACTACGATGATGACGATCGAGATTTTGCATTTGACTGAACAGATCCAGCGCTGGCTCAATCAGCAGGTGGCTCGCCACTTGGCGGCCCAAGCGGAGAAATTGGCCCGCTAACTGGAATAGGATTGCCTTAACGACCGGCCAGGCCGTTTTGCGATGCGCCTGACCGCCGGAGTGGAAATGCCCAATAGCTGGGGATAGGGTGGAGCCATGAACGAAGCAGTCGTCTTGACCCCTGAACGTATCCTGGAGGTCACCGAGGACGTCCTGCGTCGCTACGGGCTCGCCAAGGCGACCGTGGTGGACGTTGCCCGTGCGCTCGATGTGAGCCACGGCAGTGTCTACCGGCACTTCCCAAGCAAGGCTTCGCTCCGTGAGGCGGTGGCAAAACGCTGGCTCGACCGGGCCAAGGCCCCGCTGCAGGAGATCGCAGTGAGTACCGGCCCTGCGCAGGCCCGGCTCGACCGGTGGCTGCGCACGCTGTTCGCAACCAAACAAGCCAGGTTTGCCGACGATCCTGAGATGTTCCGCACCTATCTGACGCTGGCGCGCGAGGCTTGTGTTGTGGTCAAGGGCCACAAGGAATGCCTGACCGATCAGATCGCGCATATCCTGTCCGATGGCGTCGAGCAGGGCGTGTTCGAGGTCAAGGATCCCAAGGCAACGGCCCGCGCGATTTTCGAGGCGACGAGAAGCCTTCATCACCCGGCCCATGCCGACGAATGGGGTGATCCGGACCTGCAGGAGCGCACCGACGCGTTGCTGGCACTGCTGTTCCGCGGGCTCGAAGCCTGTCCTAAGCGCTAACACGTAGTTTCGCGACCGATTCTCCCGGTCCATTTGCGGGCGACTTTCGCTCGTGTTTGATATCCATCAAGACAGATGTGGTTGGGCCCGCCAGGATTGGCTGGGGAGGATGATGTGCGGCTCGCGCTGTTTGCGGATATCCACGGCAATCGGCAGGCGTTTGGTGCCTGCCTTGAGGCTGCGCGTGCGCAAGGCGCGGAGAAGTTCATCCTTCTCGGCGATTTCGTCGGCTATGGCGCCGACCCCGAATGGACCGTGGACACCGTTATGGGGCTGGTCGAGGACGGCGCGATCGCCGTTCGCGGCAACCATGACAGCGCCATCGGCATCGACAAAGACGCGATGAACGCCGAAGCCCAGGCGGTGATCGAGTGGACCCGCGGCAAGCTCAGCGCGGCGCAGCGGCGCTTCCTCGCCGAACTGCCCCTGGAGCAGCAGGAGGACGACCGCCTCTACGTCCATTCCGAGGCGTCGAACCCGACCAGATGGCGCTACGTGCGCGACGCGTCGGACGCTGCGCGCAGCATGATGGCTGCAGATGCTCCAATCACCTTTTGCGGCCATATCCATCGTCCCGCGCTCTATTCGATGTCGGCGACGGCGAAGATGACGAGCTTTGTGCCGACGACGGGTGTAGCCGTGCAGCTTTTGGTGGGCCGGCGCTGGCTTGCGGTGCTCGGCTCCGTCGGCCAGCCCCGCGACGGCATTCCCGCAGCCGCCTTCTCCATGTTCGACACCGAGAGGCGAGAGATCACTTATTGTCGTGCCCCCTATGATATCGAGGCGGCGGCAGCCCGGATCCGCGACAATGGCCTGCCGGGCTGGCTGGCCGATCGCCTGTTTGTCGGCCGATAGCAGATGGCGACAATTTTCATGCAGCCGGGCACCGTCATCGATGGCTTCACCATTGGCGAGTGCGTGCATCGCGGCGGCATGGCGACGCTGTGGAGCGTCACCCATCCGGGCATCGACGTGCCGCTGCTGATGAAGGTCCCGCGGGTCTCGGAAGGTGAGGATCCCGCCGCCATCGTCAGCTTCGAGATGGAGCAGATGATCCTGCCGCGATTGTCCGGGCCGCATGTGCCGGCCTGCTTCGGCACCGGCGATTTCGCGCGCCAGGCCTATGTCGTGATCGAACGCATCCCGGGCCAGACGCTGTACAAGCGGCTGGACGATCTGCCGATCGCTTACGAGGAGGCGAGGGGGCTCGGGATCAAGATCGCCGCTGCGCTGTCGGCGCTGCATCGGCAGAACGTCATCCATCACGACATCAAGCCGAGCAGCATCATGTTCCGCGAGAGCGGAGAGACGGTGCTGATCGATTTCGGCCTGTCGCATCACGAACATCTGCCCGATCTGCTGCAGGAAGAATTTCGCCTGCCTTACGGCACCGCGCCGTATATGGCGCCGGAGCGCCTGCTCGGGGTGCGCGACGATCCGCGCAGCGATCTGTTTTCGCTCGGCGTGCTCCTGTATTTCTTCACCACCGGGGTGCGGCCGTTCGGCGAGAGCGAAACGCTGCGCGGCATGCGTCGGCGGCTGTGGCGCGATCCCTATCCGCCGCGCAAGCTCAGGGGCGACTATCCGCCCTGGCTGCAGGAGATCGTCCTGCGATGCCTGGAGATCGAGCCCGCCTGGCGCTATCCGACCGCCTCGCAGGTCGCCTTCGATCTCGGCAACCCCGACCAGGTCAAGCTGACGGCGCGCGCGGAGCGGCGCGACCGCGATCCGTTCGCGACGGTGATGCGCCGTCGCTTCAACCGCGGGGCGTGGCAGCCGCAGCCGAAGTCCGACGTCGCCGTGCAACTGGCGTCGAGCCCGATCCTGGTGGTTGCGATCGATACCATGGAGACATCGGGCCCGCTGAACGAGGCCTTGCGTGTCACCGCGCAGCGGATTCTCGCGACCCTGCCGCAGGCCCGGCTCGCATGCGTCAACGTGCTCAAGCTCGGCCTCGTCACCATCGACCGGACACTGGATGAGAAGGGCAACAACAAGCATGTCGACCGCCTGGTCGCGCTGCGGCACTGGGCGTCGTCGCTGAAGCTCGACGAGAACCGGCTGTCGGTGCATGTGCTGGAGGCGATCGATCCCGCGGCGGCGATCCTGGAATTCGCGGAGGCCAATCAGGTCGATCACATCGTGATCGGCGCGCGACAGGACTCCATGCTGCGGACGCTGCTCGGCAGCGTCTCGGCGAAAGTGGCGTCGGAGGCGCCGTGCACGGTCACCGTGGTGCGCCCGCCACGGGAAAGCTAGATCGCTTCGCCGCGCGCTAGCGCCGCCGCGTTGCGGATCGCGGAGATGTTGGCCTTGTACGCCTCCATCGTGCCGCCCTTGAACACGGCCGAGCCTGCGACAAACGCATTGGCGCCGGCGGCTGCCAGTTCCCCTGATACATCGGGCGCGACGCCGCCGTCGACCTCGATGTCGATCGGCCGGCCGGCGGTCATCGCCCTGACGTCGCTGACCTTGCCGAGCGACGAACGGATGAACGCCTGGCCGCCAAATCCCGGATTGACCGACATCACCAGCACAAGGTCGATCAGGTCGAGCACATGCTCGATCGCGCTCACGGGCGTCGCCGGATTGATCGAGACGCCCGCCTTCTTGCCGAGCCCGCGGATTGCCTGCAGCGAACGATGCAGATGCGGGCCGGCCTCCGCATGCACCGTGATGTGGTCGCAGCCGGCCTTCGCGAACGCCTCGAGATAGGGATCGCAGGGCGAGATCATCAAATGCGCATCGAAGATCTTCTTGGTGTGCGGGCGCATCGCCTTGATGACGTCGGGGCCATAGGAAATGTTCGGCACGAAATGCCCGTCCATGACGTCGAGATGAATCCAGTCGGCGCCGGCCTGGTCGACGGCGCGGACTTCCTCGCCGAGTTTCGAGAAATCCGAGGCCAGGATCGACGGCGCGATCACCAGCGGACGTGGCGTGAAGGGCTGGGACATGGAGGCTCTCCGAAGGCATCTTTGTAGCAAGCGGGATGGTTCCGCCTAACATGCATGCCGGTAGCGGGCAATGCACAGGAGGGAAGTCGCGGGCAGGAAAAAACTGCCGCGGCGGCAGCAATTGCCGGCTGCCGCGAACCCGTTTGTGTGCACGAAATGCCGATTTTAAAGGGCTTTTCGCCATGGCACGGCGCTTGCTCGCTAGCCGTGCAGGTGTTGGGCCGCCGCTCACGCTGTATTGTCGGAGTTCCCTCTCATGCTGTTCGCCCTTGGCGCTGCGTCGTCGGCTATCGATCTCCTGAAGTCGCTGACGTCGTCGAAGACGTCGCAGGCAAAGCCCACCGGCCTGACCCAGGACGCCGGCAACATCTTCGATATTTCCGGCGCGACGACGGCGCCGACCGGCGCGGCCCCGAGTTCCGGATCGGCCGGCAGCAGCTCTGCGCCGATCGCCCCGGAGACGATGAGCGCGCTGCTCGATGCGCAGAGCCAGGCATCGACCGGCACGGCTGCCTCGACCAAGAGTCGCTCGGATGCGCTGAAGGATTTGTTCGGGCAGATCGATGGCGACGGCAACGGCAAGATCACGAAATCCGAATTCGAGGATGCGCTCGGCGCCGGCGGGATCAATCTGGCGAAGGCCGATGACGTGTTCTCCAAGCTGGACAAGGACGGCGACGGCAACGTCACGCTCGACGAGATGTCCTCGGCTTTGAAAGGCGGCTCCGGTCGTGGCTCCCACGTTCGTCATCACGGTGGCGGGGGTGGCGGCAGTGCCGATGCGCTGATGCAGGCGCTCGACGGCACCAGCGCTTCGGTTACCAACAGCGATGGATCGGTCACGACAACGACTACCTATGCCGACGGATCGAAGGTGACGGCGACCTCGGCTGCGAGCTCGTCGGCCGCGCGGGCTGCCACCTCGTCCTACAATTCCATCGACCAGTTGGTGCAGCGGCAGGCCGTCGACCAACTGGAGCAGCGGCAGGCCAGCCCTATCTCGGCGCAGGCCTGGGCCTCGCTCTCGGTCAGCGCGTAAGCTCCCGGTTTGCATCACAGGTCTAGCCGAACCGGTCCTGCCAGCTCGGCAACGCATCGGGGAAGGGCAGTGCAGTCGCCGCATAGACGCCACGCGCGATCGCGCGGGCCACGGTGTTGGCGGCGTGCATGCCGAGTTCGGTGAGGCCGAACAAAGGATCGATCGGCTTCTCGCCGGTCGCCGCGGCAAACACCACGTCGCCGTCGAGCGGCGCATGCACCGGATAGATCGCCCGCGCCATGCCGGTCTGCGCGATCATCGCCAGCCGCTTGGCCTGTGATTTTGTCAGCGTGGCGTCACGACGACGACCAGCGTGGTGTTCTCGCCGGATGTCGCCGCCGGCCCGCCCTTCAGCCGCGCCTTCAACATATCAGGCGTGAATGCAGCCGGCAGACCACGCCCGCCGAATTCCCCGTCGACCTCGAAAGGGGCGGCCCAGAACGACGGGCCGTCGCCGACCGTGACGGCGCCGACCGCATTGACGACGGCCAGTGCGGCAACTGTCACGCCGTCATCGGTTCGCGCCGACGCCGATCCCAGTCCGCCCTTCAGGTTGGCCGTGGTCGCGCCCATGCCGGCGCCGACGCTGCCGAGCCGGAAATCGCTGCCGGCCGCAGCCGCCGCGGCATAGGCGAGATCGCGATAGGGCGGGAACCGTCCCCAAGCCTTGTTGCCGCCGTTCAAGAGATCGAAGCAGATCGCACCGGGCACGATCGGGATCACGGCCTCGCGAATCCGCAAACCCCGGCCTTGCTCGGCAAGCCAGGCCTGCACGCCGCCGGCAGCATCGAGGCCGAGGGCGGAGCCGCCGGACAGCGCGATCGCGTCCACCGCATCGACGGTATTGTGCGGCTGCAGCAGTGCGTCGTCGCGCGTGCCGGGGCCGCCGCCGCGCACGTCGATCGACGCCACGGCAGGCTTGTCAAAGATGATCGCGGTGACGCCGGAGGCGATCGAGGCGTCGTCGGCGTGGCCGACGCGGACGCCTGCGATATCGGTGAGGAGATTTTTCAAAGCGCACGTCCTCTTCTCATCCTATTGACTGATATAGCGGCCAAGCATGACGCATCAACTGCCAAGCGCGAGCCGGATCATCTTGGCGAGCTCCGACTTGCGGTAGGGTTTCGCCAGCAGCAGCACGCCGGAATCGAGCCGTCCGTGATGGACGATCGCGTTCTCTGTGTAGCCCGACGTGTACAGCGTCTTGAGCCCATGCCGCCGCTTCAGCGCCTCGTCGACGAGCTGACGTCCGTTCATGGCGCCGGGCATGATGACGTCGGTGAAGAGGAGGTCGATCGGCGCGCCGGTATCGATGATGTTGAGCGCCTCGGCGGCATTGGCCGCCTCGAGCGTCGCGTAGCCGAGGCTTGTGATCTGGGTCACGACATATTTGCGCACCAGCGCGTCGTCCTCGACCACCAGGATGACTTCATTTCCGCCCTGGACATTGGCGGACTGCTGCGCTTCCACGACGGTCTGGGCGAGGCCGGTCGCGCGCGGCAGATACATCTTGACCGAGGTGCCGTGGCGTTCCTCGCTGTAGATCTTGATGTGCCCGCCCGACTGCTTGACGAAGCCGAACACCATTGAAAGGCCGAGCCCGGTGCCCTTGCCGACTTCCTTGGTGGTGAAGAAGGGATCGAACACTTTTTCCAGCAGATGGGTGGGAATGCCGGTGCCGCTGTCGCTGACGGCGACCATGACGTAATGGCCGACCGTGACCTCGCTGTGCATGCTGGCATAGCCCTCGTCGAGATAGACGTTGCGGCTTTCGAGCGCCAGCTTGCCGCCGCGGGGCATGGCATCGCGCGCATTCAGCGCGAGATTGAGGATTGCCGCGGTGAGCTGGTTCGGATCGACCATTGCCGTCCAGGCGTCCTCGGCCAGCATCGGCGTGACCTCGATATGCTCGCCGAGCGTCGGACGCAGCAGCTTCGCCGCCTCCAGGATCAGCGCATTGATATCGACATCGACCGGCTGTAGCGGCTGCTTGCGGGCGAAGGCGAGCAGGTGCTTGGTCAGGTTGGCGCCGCGCTCGGCGGCTTCGTCGATCAGCCGGGCGATGGCGACGAGGTCGGGCCGGTCGGAGACCGCTTCTTCCAGGATGCCGATGGTGCCGGTGATGACGGTCAGGATGTTGTTGAAGTCATGGGCGACGCCGCCGGTAAGCTGGCCGACCGCGTCCATCTTCTGCACCTGCCGGATCTGCGCTTCGGCGGCCTGCTTCTCGGAGAGATCACGGCCGATGAAGAAATAGCGCTTGACCGGCTCCGAATAGGTTGCGGACCAGTTGAGCGACACCACTTCGCCGTCCTTGCGGATCAGGCGCGTCTCGAAACTGCGCTTGCTCTGGCCGCGCCGGCCGGCGCGCATCTCGTTGCGGGTATTTTCGAGATCGTCCGGATGAACAAACTCGACCGCGGAACGTCCGACCATCTCGGCAGGATCGTAGCCCACAATGGTCTTGGCGCTCGGACTGACCTGGACGAAATTGCCCTGCTTGTCGGTCACCGACAGGAAATCCTGCGAGGTCTCGAAGATGCGCTGCCGCTCTTCGATCTCCTGGTTGAGCGCCTTCTGCGTCCGCCTGCTTTCGGTGATGTCGTGCGCGATCTTGGACGCGCCGACGATCTCGCCCGTCGCCGACAGCAGTGGTGAGACACTGAGCGAGACGTCGATCGGCTTGCCGCTCTTGTGCAGCCGCTGCGTCTCATAGTGCGCCAGCTTTTCGCCGCTCCCGATCCGCGTGAGGATGTCGTCGATTTCGCCGCGACGGTCGGGCGGCACGATGATGTCGATATGCTGGCCGACCGCCGTGGCTGCCGGATAGCCGAACAGGCGCTCCGCAGCCGGATTCCAGGCGGTGATGGTGCCGTCGAGCGATTTGGTGATGATGGCGTCGTTGGAGGATTGCACGACCGCGCTGAACAGCCGCTCGCGTTCGGCATGGTGGTCGCGTTCGGTGGCGGCCTGGCGGCGGACCACACCCAAAAGCCGCGACATCTGCGCCTGCAGCGCGACATTATCGATCAACAACACTGCGAGCACGAAACTGGCGGTGCACAATCCGTAGATGCGCCCGGCATAGAAACCGAGATCGAATCTCGCCACGTTGAGCATGGCCGACAGCGCGATGTCGAACAGCCAGGCGCACAGCACGACCATGAGCCAGATGTCGATGACGGAATGCGGTTTCCGGAACCACAGCGCGCCAATCGCGGCGGCACAGAGGAACAGCACCGTCGAGACCACGCCGATCATGACCGGCGTGTAGTGTCCGCCGCTCAAGAGGACGGGGAGGCGGTCGTGCTGTGCGGTGACGATCCAGGCGAACACCGCCATCGCGATGACGACCGCCGCAACGCTGCCCATGATCGCCGACATCGTCGAGCCGCGGATCCGGGCGCCGTCGTCGCCTTTCAAAAGCGCATAGCCGAGCACCATCAGCGGGAAGAAGCCGTGCCAGACCATATAGAGCCAGACCGTGGTCTGCGAACCGGCGCCGAACAGGCCCGCCGGCGCAAACAGGCCCGGAAAGGTCAGCGCGTGGGTGACCGCGGCCGCGGCGGTGAAGAGATACCCGCTCGCGAGCAGCAGCATCGCCCGCCAGCGCAGGATGGCGAACTGCGAAAACAGCAACACCGCCGTGATGAGATCGTTGATCGCCAGCGCGGACTGGTAGCTCGCCACGAACGCCGGCACCGGCGTCAGCGGCATCCCGGCGAATGGTATCGCAATAGCGAACAGCACGGCCGAGACGACGACCACCGCCAGCGCCACGTTGCGGTCGCCGCGCGAGGCCGGCATGGTCGAAAGGAAGAAGCTGCGGTCGTTACCCTTGAGCACTGATGGTCTCCTGGAAGGCGGTATCGAACGCAAGACAGGGGATCACGTCAAACCCGCGCGCGGGCTGTCCACACAAAGTGGAACATCCGGCCGCTCCATCCGTACCGGTGGGGAGGGAGGCTGTCGCCACTGGCCTGGGGAAGGCAGAAATCAAAGTCCGATAAACCCGCTATGCGTCGCTTTGGTGCGACAAAACCAATCGCTCGAAATCGATCCAAGGTTATCTGCTACCGGCAGGGAATTGAACCGGGCGCCCGTATCCAATTGAGGTAACCACCTCTTTACTGACAGGATAGATAATTCGCCTGATCACCTACTGCATAGCGTTTTCCACGATTAGGCTTCCCGCAGCCGGTCCCGGGGGTTTTCATGGCCCGAGTTCTCGTTGTCGACGACCAATCCGACGTGCGCGCGATGATCGCGATTGTGCTGCGCGTCAATCGTTTCGAGATTGTCGAGGCGGCATCCGCCGCGGAGGGAATCAAGGCGTTCGAAACGGCCAAATTCGATCTTGCGATCATCGACATCTTCCTGCAGGGCAAGAGCGGTCTCGACCTCATGTCGATGATGCGTGACCGCCAGCCGGATTTTCCCATCGTCGCGATCTCCGGCATGACGGCGCTGGATTTCGTCGCTGAAGCGCCGGACCTGTCGAACGTGGTCTGCTTGCAGAAGCCGTTCCGTCCAAATGACCTGATGCGCGCCATCGCGAACGCGCGGCAGGCGGTCGCTGCCGTCGCAGTGCGCGCGGCGGTTTGATCGGGCGACCTCGCTCTATCGTCATTTCCTCGCCGCTGTTACGTCTCGCACCGGTGTCGTGCCTGCTTTCGCGGGGACGACGGAGAGAGCAGTCGTAGGGTGGGCAAAGGCGCACTTGCGCCGTGCCCACCATCCAGTGCTGTGCTCGCGATGGTGGGCACGCTTCCGCCTTCGCTCGTTGAGCTACGGCGGACAAGTCGCTTTGCCCACCCTACGGCGTTGCCGCGAGTTATGATTCAATTTTCAAACAGCGGAGAGGATGTGAGTCCGCATTCTCGCGGCATGGATTGCCCGAGCTTTGCGTCTCGTTTCGCCCTCTCATCGAGCAGAGGGCGCAGGGAAAGCCGGGTGCTGGTTGCA
>NZ_PSRR01000100.1 GCF_004296405.1 Bradyrhizobium sp. Leo170 | reverse complement strand
CTAGACCCAGCGAAGCGATCCGATGCATCGGCAAGCCGGTCACGTCATGGCCATTGAACGCGACCGAACCCCGATCCGGATTCACCAGGCCAGTGATCGTGTTCAGCAGGGTGGTCTTGCCCGCTCCATTGGGACCAATGAGGCCAGTGACACGCCCCTTCGCAAACGAAAGCGAGCAATCGTGCAAAGCCGCGACACCGCCGAAGTGCTTGCTGAGATGCTCAACTCTCAGGAAGGCGCTCACCAGCCACGACTCCCCGGAACATCCGACATCACGCCTCGCTCGCGCGGGTCATGACAGCCCAAACACCACCCCACCGCCCCCTGATTAAAACTTGAACACATCCGCTTTTATAGTGTGCACGCACAAATTTGATCCTTTGCGAACGTTAGATTGCGCCCTTCCTGCAAGCAAATTTATTGTGCTTCGCGAAAAGCAAAGTTCTATTTATGATCTAGCCATGGGTCGCCCGCTCGAGATCAACCTCCTTCGCACGTTCGTCATGCTCGTGGAGGAACAGAGCGTGACTCGCGTCGCGCGACGGCTCAATCGAACTCAGCCCGCAATCAGTCTTCAGCTTGGCCGCTTGAACGACGCAGTCGGACGTCCGCTGTTCGAACGAGACCTTCGCCACCCGCGTCTCACGCGGCATGGAGAGATGCTGTTGCCCTACGCGCGCCAGATGCTGAAGATGCACGATGATGCATATTCGCGTCTTTCGAGTGAAGAGATCGCCGGCCGCGTGACGCTCGGCTGTCCAGATCTCTATGCCGCATTCCTTTTGCCCGAGACGCTTGCAAGCTTCAGGGCCGCGTATCCCGGGATCGAGGTCACGGTCCGCTGCGCACTCAGCGCACAACTCTCCGAGGAAATTTCGGCCGGGCGACTCGACGTTGCCCTTGCAACGCGGATGCCTACCGTTCATCCCAATGTCTCAAGCATCACACTTCTGCGTCATGAGCCGCTGGTCTGGCTTGGCGCGAAATCGGGACGGGCGTTTCAGGAAAAGCCGTTGCCGCTCGCTCTGCTTCCCGAGGGCAATCTCTACCGGGACTACGCCTTGCAAGCGCTCAACAATGCGAGTCGGGCATGGCGCATTGCCTGCGTTTCGGAAAGCATCGCCGGGATGGAGGCGATGGCGCTCGCAGATGCGGCCGTCATTGTGCTCGCAGAGTCGGTCAAGGTTGCAGGATTGCGTCGCCTGACCGAACAGGACGGGATGCCGCCGCTGCCGCCTGTCGAACTCGTGCTTTGGAGGCGCAAGACCGGAGCGTTTCCGGCCGCAGATCATCTGGCCGCTCATATCGAGCGCGATGTTGGAACAAATCCGGCGCGTCGACGTCAAGCCAAACTTGCCGAGGCGCTCTGAGCGGAAACATCAGCCCTGGCGCATGGCGTCCTGCGTCAGGCGGCCTCGTCTCGCAGGTGATACCAGCCATAAAGCATCCGCTGTCCGAGGCGACGAAACGGCGCGAATGGATGCCCAGGCAGTGGCGAGGTGAAGATAGGCAGGTCGTAGCCGCTGAATGTTTTCCCCGCGATCATCTGCGCCATGCGCCGGCCGGCCTGCGCCGAATAGGAAACGCCGTTCCCGCCATAGCCGAGCGCATAGACGAGCGCCTGCTTCGGGTCGGGGCGGAAAATGCGCGGCATCATGTCGTGGCTAACATCGACCCAGCCCCACCAGGAGTAATCGATTTCGATGCCGCGAAGCGTTGGAAATTTCCGATTGAGTCCCTCGATAAGGAGCTGAAGGTGCTTTGGATGAGTCGCGTCCGCGCCGGTGATGGCGCTGCGGCTGCCGATCTGAACGCGATTGTCCGGCAGCAGGCGATAGTAGAAACGAAGCGTTCTGGTGTCGGTGATGACCTGCTTGGTGCGAAAGCCGGTGGCTTCCAGCTCTGCAGCGGTCAGCGGCCGGGTAACGATCGAATTGGAGAGGATCGGCATGCATCGGCCATGCAGCGCCGGCGTCAATCCGAGCGAGGTGTAGGCGCCGGTCGCAATCGCCACCGCGCGCGCCTTGACCGTGCCGCCCGGCGTCTTCAGGAGAAATGCTCCACCGCGCGGCTCGATGTGGAGAACGGGGCTTGCCGGATGCACGCGCGCTCCGAGATCGCGGGCCATCTTGAGATAGCCGAACGCAAGTTTCGCCGGATGGACGCCGATGCCGAGCGGTTCGTGAATCGCGCCAACCGCTTCGGCGTCGGCGACGAAATCGCGTCGCACCTCCTCACGTGACAGGACGCGCGTCGTGGTGCCGAAAACGTCGTTCAGAACTTTCGATTCAGCGGCAATCTTTTCCAGGCGACGCTGGCGATGCGCGATATAGAGGTGCCCACCCGACTGCGGCTTGCAATCGATGGGGCTCTGGCGAACCAGTTCCTCGAACGTTGCAAACCCGTCTTCAATTTCCGCATGCATGCGGCGGGCGACATCCACACCCCAGCGGGCGATCCACTGCGAGTGCGTCAGCCGGCCGGCGGCATTCTGTGCCTGGCCTCCATTGCGCGTGCTGCATCCCCAGGCGACGCGATTGGCCTCCAGTATGGTGGCCTTGATGCCGTACTCGCGGGCGAGAAAGATCGCGCAGGCAAGGCCGGTGTAGCCCGATCCGATGATCGCGACGTCCGCATCGGTATCGCCGACGATCGGCCCGTCGGTTTCAGGCGGCTCTCCTGCGGTCGCGATCCAGTAGGTCGGCGCATAATCGCGGTTGTGCCCCGGACCCTCGGAGACCAAAGGATCATAATGAGGGTCGTAGGCCACGGCCGGCGCGGTCACCTGCACGTTCATCGCAGCACAGTCTCCTCCGTTGCAAGCGCGGGTAGCAGCGGACGATCCTTCCGGAACGCGCTCTTGGCGCAAATCTTGTCACCGCGGAAGGTGAACAGGTCGCACCCTTCCGCCTCGATGCGTTGGCCATCCCTTGTGGTGGCGCGAAAAATCCATTCGGAAATTCCACGATCGCCGAACACGGCGTGGCGGGTGCACTGCCAGCTCACATCGGGCATGCCGGTCCACGTATTTTCAAACGCGGCGCGGACCTCCTTGGTCCCAGTCAGACGGCGACCGCAGATATCGGGACCAGCGGCGGCATCAAATACGATGTCGTCCGTCATGCAGGCCATAACGGCGACACCATCGTGGCGGTTGAAGGCCGCGAACAATTCTTCAAGAAGATTTCGCCTGAGAGCTTCGAGCGTCGACATGTGGTTTTCCTGAGGGGCCGGCAGGCGCCAAGGCTTTGGTGTCAGGCGGCTCGGTCGCAAGCTGCCACAAGGCCGACGCCCCCCTTAGAACCAGATCGGCCGATCCTCTGTGACCAGAACTGGCCCGATGGTACGGCCTCGGCTGGCTCCTTCGACCGGCGCCGCATTCAAGCAATGTGACCGACGAGCGTCTCGATGCCGGAACGCTCCAATTGAAGAGTGCTCGCCGCCGGTGCGCGGTGATGGATGGGCATGTTTGATCTCACTGCGCGCCTGAGCGAGCTGGCCGCGTCGGCTTCGCTGACGCCGGCTGTCCTCATGGCAACCGCGTTTTCCGTCCTGGCTGCGGCGTTGTTGCGCGGATTTACCGGCTTCGGTTTCGCATTGGCTGCGGTCCCCCTGCTCGGCATGTTCATGCCGCCATCGCAGTCCGTTCCGATCGCGATCTGCCTGCAATTCATGGGCAGTACGCTGGACTTTCCGCGCGCCCGTCAGGATGGCCATTGGCCGTCGCTGCGCTGGCTGATCGTCGGAGCCGCTGCCGGATCGCCTGTGGGCGCGTTGGCGCTGAGCATCGTGCCTGCATCGGTGGCGCGCATCCTTATTGCCGCCATCACCATTGCGGCTGTGATCGCGCTCAACGGCGGCGCCCGCGTAGCACAGACGCCGTCAAAGGCGATGACGATGCTGGTCGGCCTGATCTGCGGGCTTTTCAATGGACTGGCGGCGATGCCAGGCCCGCCTGTCGTCATGTACTATATGTCGGGGCCGTTCGGCCGCGTGGCAGCGCGGGCCTCGCTCATGGTGTTTTTCCTGGCCACCTCGATCGCTGCGCTGATCAGCACCACCCTGGTCGGCTTGCTCGACCAGCGAGCCCTGTTTCTTTCACTGTTGGCGCTGCCGATCATGCTTGCGGGCACCTGGATCGGCGAGCAGGCGTTCCGCCGCGGCGGCGATGCGCTGCACCGCCAGGTCTCAATCGCAAGCCTCGGGCTTATCGCCATCGGCAGCGCGATCAAGGGCGTCAGCGAATTGATGTGACGAGGTTCAGCGGCCCGCAACCACCGATCCGAGGCGCTCCATGCCGGGCTCGATCCGGTCGGTGCGGATCGATGAGAAACCGAGCCGGAAACAATGGAGGGTTGCGGCTTCGTGCATCGAAAAGACATCGCCCGGCTCGATCACGACTCCCCTGGCGCGGGCTGCTTCGGCAAGCTGCGTGGTGTCGGTGCCTTCCGGACAGGAAACCCAATAGTTCGTGCTGCCGGCGGCACGGGTCCAACTGCAATTCGGGAGGAACTGCGGCAGCAGCCGGTCGAGCAGTTTCGCACGCTCCAGCAGCACGCGGGCGACCTGTTGCAGGTGTGAACGGTAATGGCCAAGACCGATGAACAGCGCCGCGACGCGCTGGTTGTTCAGAGGCGGATGGCGAAGCATGAGACGCCGCAGCGCCCGCAGCTCACGAATGACGGGCGCGGGCGCCACGACGTAGCCGAGCCGCAGGCCGGGCGCCAGGGCTTTCGACAGGCTGCCGACATAGAGCACCCTCTGGTCGACGTCGAGACTCATCAGCGGCGGCAGGCTGCTGCCCTCGGGGATCAATTCACTCTCGTAATCGTCCTCGATCAGCAGGATGTCCCGCGCCTTAGCGATCCTGAGCAGTTCGCGGCGCCGCTCGAGCGACATGGAAACGGCGGTCGGACATTGATGGCTGGCGGTGACATAGGCGAGCCTGCACTGCTCGAATGCCTCGTCGGGAACCAGTCCCTGCTCGTCAGTGCGCAGCGGCACCACATTTGACGTGAGCATGCCGAAAATATTGCGGGCGTCCGGATAGCCGGGATCCTCCATCCCGACAGGCGTATCGGCGGCCACGAACAGCTTCGCGATGAGATAGAGCGCGTGCTGGGCTCCGATCGTCATCATGATCTCGTCGGAACGGGCACGGATGCCCCGGCGCGGAAGCACCTGGCGTTGCAACTGCTCGATCAGGGCAGGATCATCGCCATCGATCATGTCCCTTGCCCAGTTGTTGATTTCGGGAACGCTCAAGGCAGCCCGCGCGCTTTCACGCCAGTCGTTGGTCGGAAACAAGCTCGGATCGAACTGGCCGAAGATGAAGGGATAGGGATAACTCTGCCAGTCAAGCGGCTTGACGATGTTCCGAAACTGCGAGGGACGCAGCGCAAAGCGCTCGGTCCAGCGGCTCTCATCGCTGCCCGCCGCGGCGAGCCCATTGCTTGGCACAGGCCCAATCTGCTTCGGCAGGCCGGCGACGAAATAGCCGCTGCGTTCCCGCGACACCAGGAAGTTCTGGTCCACGAGCTGCTCATAGGCGATGACGATCGTGTTCCGCGATACCTTGAGCAGCGCGGCAAGATCACGGCTCGATGGCATGCGAACCCCAAGCGGCAGGCGACCGTCCTCGATCGCCGTCACGATCATTCGCCGTATCTGGAGCTGCAGGAACGCGCCGGACCGATCCAGGCCCTGAAACAGCGAATTCCAGAACAGAACATCGCTAGGCGGAAGGACGCTTACCTGTCCAGTCGACTCACGCCGACGCAATGGCACCAATTTACCCATTGAAATCCCGTGCGGAAAAACCTCCGCAGTTGACCCGCAGTTGCAACAAAAAGGAAGCAAAATCCGCGCCATCGCGGGACGTGACGGGGCGGCTGCATGCCCCTGGCCCCATTTGTGCATGGCATCTGGCGCTTATCTGAACCCGCCCCGCGCATCAGGCTCGCAGCATCGACTTGGGAGTGCAAGAGTGAGCCAGGACACCGTCGTCTTCGCGGCGCGCAAGATCGTGACCATGAATCCATCACGGCCGTTCGCGACCCATGTCGCAGTGCGCGATGGGCGCATCGTGGCGGTCGGCGATGAGGTCGAGATCGCGCAGTTTGCCAAAGGCGGAGCGTTCGACGACCGCTTTGCGGACAAGGTCCTGCTTCCCGGCTTCGTGGAAGGCCATAGCCACATCATGGAAGGGATGATGTGGTCGCTGCCCTATGTCGGCGCCGGCGATCGCCGCTCGCCAGAAGGGAAACTGGTTGCGGGCGTCGGCTCGATCGATGCCATTGTCGCACGGCTGAAGGAGGCGGAAGCCGCCATCGGGGACGCCACCACGCCGCTGTTCGCCTGGGGGTTTGATCCCCTGCATATCGGCGGCCGCATGCTGACGCGGCAGGATCTTGACCGCATCTCGACGACCCGGCCCGTCATGGTGATCCATGCCAGCTTCCACATCAGCAATGTCAACACCATCATTCTGGAGCAGACCGAACTGCTCCGCGCGACCGACATTTCCGGCGTCGTTGCCGGCGCCGATGGCCTGGCGAGCGGCGAACTGCAGGGCATTGCCGCGCGTTTTCGCGTGTTCCGCGCATTGGGCGGCAATCCGTTGTCCGGAAATCTGACGCTTGCCGACGTCATGCGCTATGCCAATTCGGCCTGTGTGCAGGGCGTGACCACGATCACCGACTTGCATAACGACCTGGTCGACCAGACCGTCGATCTCTATCGGACCGCGACGACACAACCCGATTTCGGCGTCAGGCTGGTGCCGGCGCTTGCCTCGGTCTCACATTCGCCCGAACAGGCCATCGCCAAGATCGCGGCCTTGCGCGAAAGCAACAATGACAAGCTCCACTATGGCATCGTCAAGCTCGTGGTCGACGGCTCGATCCAGGGCTTCACTGCGCGATTGCGCTGGCCGGGCTATCACAACGGCGCGCCGAACGGGCTTTGGTACATCGCACCGGAGCAACTGCCGCAGCTCGTCGAGACCTATCACAAGGCGGGCATTCAGCTTCACATCCACACCAATGGCGATGAAGCGACCGAGCTGGCGCTGGACGCGATCGAGGCCGCCCAGACCGCGATGCCGCGCCCCGATCACCGCCACACTCTGCAGCATTGCCAGATGGCGGACGCTGCGCAGTTCCGCCGCATGAAGGCGCTCGGCGTCTGCGCCAACCTGTTCGCCAACCACATCTATTACTGGGGCGATTCACACTACGAGTTGACGATGGGGCCCGAGCGCGCCGCGCGGCTGGACGCGACGGGAACGGCGCAACGGATCGGCGTGCCCTTCGCGATCCATTCCGACGCCCCGGTGACGCCGCTCGCGCCGTTGTTCACGGCCTGGTGCGCCGTCAACCGCGTGTCGTCCTCGGGGCGCAAGCTTGGCTCCGAGATCGAGGCACTTACCATCGAGCAGGCGCTTGCGGCGGTCACGATCGGGCCGGCCCACACGCTGAAGCTCGACGGCATGATCGGCAGCATCGAGTGCGGCAAATATGCTGACTTCGCCGTGCTGGAAGACGACCCGCTTGCGGTCGCGCCGGACAAGCTGAAGGACGTCGCGGTCTGGGGAACGGTCGTGGGCGGCAAGGTGAGAAAGGCCCCGCGCGCATGAGGCGAGCGGCGCCCATTCCTGTCACCGTGATCGGCGGATTCCTCGGCGCCGGCAAGACCACCTTCCTCAATCGGCTGCTCGCGACCGCAACCGCACGCTATGCCGTGCTGGTCAACGACTTCGGCGAGATCAATGTGGACGCCGCGCTGATCGAACGGCATGACGGCACTACCTTGTCGCTGTCCAATGGCTGCGTCTGCTGCAGCATCGGCTCAGGATTCCTTGAAACGCTCGGACGGCTTCTGGATGGCGGCGAGCGGTTCGAGCGCATCATCATCGAGGCGAGCGGCGTCGGCGATCCCTGGCGGATTGCAGAAATCGCATTGGTCGAGCCCGACTTGCGGCTCGACGGCGTCATCGTTCTCGCCGACGCGACGCGGATCACGGAGCTGATCCATGATCGACGCGTCGGAGACACGGTCCGCGGTCAATTCGCCAAGTGCGATGTGGTTTTGCTCAGCAAGAGTGACCTCGCAGACGAAGCTGCGCTGCAGGCGGCCCGAAGCGCAATCCAGACCGTCCGGCCGGATGTGCCCATCGACGTCCTCTCGCGCGACACAAGGCCTGACCTGTTGCTGATCGCCAGAAGCCGAAGATCGCGTTTCCGCGCCGAGGGCGTGGAGGAAGACTCGCTCGATCACGAAAAGAACTTCAAGCGCTGGACCTACCGGCGGGACGGCGCGTTCGACCGGAGCCGGCTGGCAAGAGCAATTGAAGCGCTGCCGCCGCAGCTATTGCGCCTCAAAGGCGCGTGCCGCGTCTCGGGCGAGGTCGCGTCGCTGGTATTTCAGATGGTCTCGAGCGACTGGTCATTGTTACCCGCAACCAGCGAAGATCTCGACCCGGCACCGATCGCGCTTGTCGGAATAGGAACGTCCGACCTGCCCTCCGACGCCGATCTCGAGGCCATTCTCGATGGTGCGCTCGCGCGCTCGTTCGTCTCATGAGCAGCGAGGCAAGCATGTTTCTCATGGCACCGCAGAGGTGCCAGCTCTCGAATAGTCAACCATGAAAGCGGATTTAGCCATGTCGATCAGAAGATATCTTTTGCTTGGAGCGATAGGACTATTTGCGATCTGCACCACCTCTCACCGCTCGATCGCGCAGACGGCCAGCAGCAACGCGGCGGTGATCGCGACCACGCAAGTTCCCCGGCACTTCAACGGCGCGGTGCAATCCGGCCTCGCCACGGCCATGCCGAGCTCGCAGATCTTCGCTAGCCCGTTGCGTTACGACGACAACTGGAATCCGCAGCCTTATCTCGCCCAATCCTGGGACGTCGCGCCGGACGGCCTGTCGGTGACGCTGCACCTGGTCAAGAACGCGGTGTTCCATGACGGTCAGCCGGTGACGTCCGAGGACGTCGCATTCTCGATCATGGCGATCAAGGCCAACCACCCGTTCCAGACGATGCTGGCGGCGGTTGAAAAGGTCGATACGCCGGATCCATCCACGGCGGTGATCCGTTTGTCGCACCCAAGTCCGTCGCTGCTGCTCGCGATGTCGCCGGCCTTGATGCCGATCCTTCCGAAGCACGTCTATGGCGACGGTCAGGACTTGAAGGCCCACCCCGCCAACCTCAAGCCGATCGGCTCCGGACCGTTCAAGCTGACGGAATACAAGCAGGGCGAGTACTACACGCTGGAGAAGTTCGACAAGTTCTTCATGCCGGGTCGGCCCAAGCTGGACAAGATCGTGGTCCGCATTGTCTCTGACCCCAACGCCGCACTGGTGTCGATGGAACGGGGCGACGTCAACATTCTGCCATTCGTCGCCGGCGTCCGCGACATCGACCGTCTGCAAAAAGCCTCAAACATCGTCGTGACCGACAAGGGCTTTGCCGGAGTCGGACCGCTCAACTGGCTGGCCTTCAACACCAAGAAGAAGCCGCTCGACGACGTGCGCGTCCGCCAAGCGATCGCCTATGCGGCAAACCGCGATTTCATCGTCGGCAAGCTGATGAGCGGCAAAGCCGCCCCCGCAACCGGACCGATCGCACCGGGATCTCCGCTCGAAGAGAAGGCCGTCGACAGCTACAAGGTCGATTACGCCAAGGCCGCCGAGCTGCTCGACGCGGCCGGATATCCGAAGGGCGCCGATGGCTCGCGCTTCGGGCTCACGATCGACTATATTCCGGGCGCGGACGAGCAGCAGCGCAATGTCGCCGAATATCTTCGTTCGCAGCTGAAGCGTGTCGGCATCAACCTGGAGGTCAGGGCGGCGCCGGATTTCCCGACCTGGGCCCAGCGCGTGTCGAACTACGACTTCGACCTGACCAGGGACACCGTGTTCAACTGGGGCGACCCCGTGATCGGCGTCAACAGGACCTATCTGAGCTCGAACATCCGCAAGGGCATCATCTGGTCCAACACGCAGCAATACAGCAACCCGAAGGTCGATGAATTGCTGCAGGCGGCCGCCGTGGAAACCTCTCCGGAAAAGCGGAAAGCGCTCTACTCGGAATTCCAGAAGATCGTGGTGAAGGACGTACCGATCTACTTCATCAACGCCACGCCCTATTACAATGCGTTCAGCAAGGGCCTGGGCGGGCTGCCGACCTCGATCTGGGGGATGATGTCTCCGCTGGACGAGGTGCATTGGGAAACGCCGCCGAAGACCTGAAACCTGTGACCTAAGATCCTTGCGATAAGACCGAGCTCATGGCCTTCGTCACCCATTTCCTCCGGCAGATCGTGAACGCCCTGGCGCTGCTGCTTGCGGTGCTGGTGCTCAACTTCTGCCTGATCCATCTGGCCCCGGGTGACCCGGTGCAGGTCATCGCGGGAGAGATGGGTGGCGCATCGGCCGAAGTCGTGGCCGCGCTGCGCGCCAAATACGGCCTCGACCATAGCCTGCCGGAGCAGCTCGCCACCTATCTCGGCAAGGTGGCGACCGGCGATTTCGGCTACTCCTACTACTTCAACCAGCCGGTGCTGGAGCTGATCGCGCAACGGCTGCCGGCGACGCTCTATCTCGCGCTCTGCGCGCTGGTTCTGGCGGTCCTCATCGGCACCCTGCTCGGCGTGATCAGCGCTCGCCGCCCGAACGGCATCGTCAGTCATGCCGTCACGCTGTTCTCGCTAGCCGGCTATGCCGCGCCGATCTTCTGGACCGGCTTGATGCTGCTACTGCTGTTCGGATCGATCTGGCCGGTGCTTCCCGTCGCGGGCATGAACGACGTCGTGCATCCCCGGCAGGGACTTGCTCATGCCATCGACGTCATGCGCCATCTGGTATTGCCGTCGCTGACGCTTGCGCTGGTGTTCATTGCGCAGTACAGCCGGCTCGCGCGGGTCAACATGATCGACGCTCTGTCCGCGGACTATGTCCGCACCGCACGCGCCAAGGGCCTGCCCGAATGGATTGTGGTCGGAAAGCATGCGTTGCGGAACACGCTCATTCCAATCGTGACCGTCGTCGGACACCAGTTCGGCAATCTATTCGCGGGCGCAGTCCTGGTGGAGACCGTGTTCAGCTGGCCGGGCATGGGGCGCCTGGTGTTCGATTCCATCCTGCGGCGCGACTATCCAACACTGATGGCGGTGCTTTTCTTCTCGGCGGTGATGGTAATGGTCGCCAACATTATCACCGACCTCGTCTACCGCCTCATCGATCCGCGCATTCGAACGGGACAATCATGACGACGCTTGAGACGTCGACGCCTCTCACTGTCGAATCCTCCGGCCAGCCGGCACGACGCGCGGCATCGCCCGGACGCGTGGCGTTCCGGCAGTTCCTGCGCAGCCCCTCGGGCGTGTGCGGCGCGTGCCTGCTCATCGTGATCATTCTGGGGACCGCGATCGGCCCGGTGGTCTATCCGGTTGACCCGCTCGATCTCGTCGGCGGTCCTTTCACGCCGCCGTCCGCCGACGCATGGCTCGGCACCGACTATCTCGGTCGGGACGTGCTGGCCGGCTTAATCTACGGCGGACGCGCAAGCCTTGCCGTCGGCGCGGTGGCCGCGTTGATCACGATCGCAATTGGTCTGACGGTGGGCGCATTGGCAGGCTTTTTCGGCGGCGCGATCGATGCCGCGCTGGTGAAGATCACCGAGTTCTTCCAGATCCTGCCGCCACTCTTGTTTGCGATGGTGCTCGTCACTCTGTTCGGCCAGAAGCTCACGACCATTACGCTCGCCATCGGCGCGGTCAGTTGGACCTCGGCGGCTCGCCTCACCCGCGCCGAGTTTATGCGGTTGCGCAACCTGGATTTCGTCAAGGCCTCGCGCGCGGCCGGCGCGGGCGATGCATATCTGATGCTGCGTGTGCTGCTGCCGAATGCCCTGCCACCCGTCATCGTCTCGGCGACCCTCGCCATCGGCGTCGCCATCCTGTTCGAGGGAGGCCTGAGCTTTCTGGGCCTTGGCGATCCCAACACCATGAGCTGGGGGTTGATGCTCGGCCAGAACCGCAACTATGTGCTCGACGCCTGGTGGGCGGTGATCTTTCCCGGCACCGCGATTTTCCTAGCGGTGCTGTCGATCAGCCTGGTCGGCGACGGCGTGAACGACGCCATCAACCCACGCCTGCGCCGGAGGATGTGATGAGCGCGCTGCTGAAGGTGGAAAATCTCAGCGTCGGCATGCGCGGCAGCACGGGTGAAGTGGTGCCGGTGCTCGAAAACCTCTCGTTCTCGGTCGAGGCCGGGCGGACAATGGCGCTCGTTGGCGAATCCGGCTGCGGCAAGAGCATGACCGCACTGGCCATCATGCGGCTGCTGCCGGAGGATTTCGTTGTCACCGGCGGCCGGATTTTGCTGGAGGACGAGGACATCCTGTCGGCATCGCCCAAGCGGATGCGCAGCCTGCGCGGCAACGGCATCTCGATGATTTTCCAGGAGCCGATGACCGCGCTCAATCCGCTGTTCACGGTCGGCGATCAGATCGCCGAAGTATTGCGCTGGCACTGCCGAGCAGGCTCGGCCGAAGCCGAAGAACAGGTAATCGCCCTGCTCCGCGCCGTGCAGATTCCTGCTCCCGAGCAGCGGGTGAAGGCCTACCCGCACCAGCTCTCAGGCGGCATGCGCCAGCGCGTGATGATCGCGATGGCGCTCGCCGGCCGGCCGAAGCTGCTGATCGCCGATGAGCCCACCACGGCCCTGGACGTGACGGTGCAGGCGCAAATCTTCAACTTGCTCGCCGATCTGCAGCAGGAAACCAAGACGGCGATTGTCCTCATCACCCACGATCTCGGTGCGGTTGCAGAACTCGCCGACAAGGTCTCGGTGCTCTATGCGGGGCGCTGCATCGAATCCGGCGACGCCGACAGTGTGGTACGCCATCCATGCCATCCCTACACCAGGGGTCTATTAGGCTGCGTGCCGCACCTCAAACTGGGATGGCGATCGCCGCAGGCATGGTCGGACCTCGCCGAAATTCCAGGGATGGTGCCGCCGCTGGGCGCGCGCGGGCCGGACTGCGCCTTCTTGGCAAGATGCCGGGACGCGAGCGAGCTTTGCAGGTCGCGTCTCCAGCCCGCACTGGAGCCGATCGCAGACGACCATGCGGTGTCCTGCTGGCGAAAATCGGAGCTGGCCGCATGACTGCGCTCCAGGCTGCCGCGCCACCCGCTTCGTCGGAGTTTGTCCTCAATGTGAACGATCTCGTCGTTCACTTCGAGGCTGGCAGGAAGCGGCCCCTGCAAGCCCCCTCCTTCGTGCATGCCGTCGACGGCGTCAGCTTCCGCGTCAGGCGCGGCACCAGCTTCGGCATTGTCGGCGAGAGCGGCTCCGGAAAGTCCACGACGGCGCAAGCGATCATGAGGCTCGTTCCCGCGACCTCCGGCCAGATCGTATTCGGTGACCGAAATATCCTGGACTTGACGGGCAACGGCCTGCGCAAGGTGCGCAAGCATTTGCAGATCGTGTTCCAGGATCCGTTCTCCGCGCTCAATCCGAGACGACGCGCCGGCGATCAAATCCGCGAGCCGCTCGATCTGTTGGGCATCGGCGCCGCCGGCGAACGCGACGACCGGGTGCGCCGGCTGCTTGGCGAGGTCGGACTTCCGTCGGACGCGGCCAATCTCTTTCCTCACCAATTCTCCGGCGGCCAGCGCCAGCGGCTTTGCATTGCCCGGGCGCTGGCACCAGAACCCGACCTGATCGTCTGCGATGAAGCCGTCTCCGCCCTCGACGTCGCCATCCAGGCCCAGATTCTAAACTTGCTGAAGCGACTGCAGCGCGAGCGACAGCTGACCTATATCTTCATTTCGCACGATCTCGGCGTGATCCAGCAATTCTGCGATGAGATCGCGGTGATGTATCTCGGCAAGATCGTCGAACAAGCGCCTGCCGCAACCATCTTTGCCGAGCCGCGTCACCCCTACACATGGTCGCTCATTGCCGCCGCCGCCCCGCCCGGCCCGACCCGGGACACGCTGAAGCAGCACTACCTGGTCAAGGGAGATCCGCCGAGCCCGGTCGACCCGCCGCCAGGCTGCCGGTTTGCGCAGCGCTGTCCATCGGCCATCGACCAATGCCGCAAGAGCTTGCCGCTGCCTGAATCAATCGGAACAAATCACTACATCGCCTGTCATCGCGCGGCAGAGCTCGTGCCACCGAGTTTTGAGGATTAACCTCGCAGGCGTCACCTTCCCGGCTTCGAGCCGCCATTAAGGAAGGCCTTGGCAGCCTCGCCATGCAGTGCTCGAAGTCGTGCGAGAATCGAAAGGCTGCAATTGCGGCCGCCGCTGGCAGAGCTACGACATCTAACAGTACATAACCCACAATTTCCGGTATTCTGGGCGGCCTCAGCTCGTTCAACGCGACTGCACCCAAACCTAAGGAGCTCAACATGAGCAGTACTCAGGCCCGCAGAGAAATGAGCCGACTCGATGTGATCCGCCTTTTTGCCTTCAGCATGCTGTTGATCCTCCCTGCGACTTCCCGGGCGCAACAGCTCCCACCGATTGCCGAACAAATGGCAAAGACCTACGGCGTTGATTCGTTTGGGCAAATCGAGGCAATCCGCTACACTTGGAACGCCGAATTGCCCGGTGTCAAACTGACTCGCAGATGGGAGTGGAGCCCGAAGACCGACACGGTCTCCTACGAGGGGAAAGACAAGGAAGGCAACCCGGTCAAGGTTACCTATCAGCGCTCGCAACTCAGCGGCCAAAGCGACGCCGTAAAGAACGAAATCGATCCGGCATTCATGAATGATCAATATTGGTTGATCCTCCCTTTCCACGTCGTGTGGGACGGCCCCACCGTGACCGATGAGGGCACGCAGAAACTGCCGCTGGGTGACGCTTCCGCTGAACGGCTCGTGGTGAAATATCCTTCGGAGGGTGGCTACGACCGCGGCGACACCTGGGATCTGTACGTTGGCCCGGACAAGCAGATAAAGGAGATCGCCTACCACCGCGGCGGAAACAAGCCGCCCAAACTGGTGATCGCGACGTGGGCGGGCTACAAGAAGGCTGGCCCACTCCTGATCTCAACAGATCACCGCGGGACGTCCGACGGAAAGCCATTGCAGCTTTCGTTTTCGGATGTGTCGGTTAAGCTGACGGGATCAGAAAACTGGATCAGCGCGCAATGAACATCGGAGAGGTTCGTTCGAGCCACTGATTGTGTGTTTCACAGATCAGTCGTCCCGGTTCTCGATCCGGTCGTTCGCAACAGCGGGTTGGCGCGCTGTCGAAGCGTTCAATGCAGCGTAATGATTGCATGTTCTGCTGCGTAGTAGCCCAGGTAGGCGCACCTCTCGATCGTTCGCGCGGTGGTGCGCCTTACGCAGAGTAGCTATCCAAATCTCTGGAGCACCCGCTTATGTCCAACAATCCCTTCACCAATGCGTGGCAATTCCTGACCGCGAATACGGGTGATTATCTCCGTCTGGGAAACTGGCGCTACTTAGTCCTGGCGCTGTTCTGGGTCCTGCTGCTCGCCGGCATTGCAGTGGCCTTCCAGAATTGGCGAGAGGATTCGGAGCAACGCACCGGCCGATACTTGGGAATCTGGCTGGTCCGAGTCCTGATCGGCTGCATGTGGTTCCAGGGGATGTTGTGGAAACTGCCGCTGCCCGTGTCCGACGGCCTGCAATACTGGACCGAACAGGAAACGACCCACGCGGCCTTCGAGTTTCACCGCACGTTCATGAAGGATGTCGTGTTGCCCAACATGACGATCTTCGGACCAATTGTCTTTCTTGCCGAGCTGGTGTTCGCCGCATCGATGATGCTTGGCCTTGCCGTGCGGTTGGTTGGCGTGCTGGCCATCGCCTATGTGCTGCAACTGTGGCTCGGTCTCTATGGCAATCCGGCCGAGTGGCCGTGGACGTACATGTTCCTGGCCTTGCTGATGTTCCTGTTTGTGCTCGAGGGCGCCGGCCGCAGTCTCGGCTTCGATGCGTGGCTGCGCCGCAACGTGCCCGCCGTGCGCGACGGAAAGGGGCTTCTCGGCTGGTTCTTCAACATCGCGAGCTAGCCTTCACCGATTTGTGTGAGAGACGAGCAGATGATGGCATTGACCCGCGCAGCGACGCTAGTTGTGGCGCTGGGCGCAACTTGCGCACATGCTGCTGACATCAGTTATCTGGCGCCGCCAGGAGTCCCGGCAAAGGAATTCCCCTCTCCGCGGCGCCCGGTTGCGCAGATCGTCGGCCCGAGCCGCGCCTCCGAGGAGCGCCGCGACGCCAGGGATGAGGCCGGCGAGATCGCCCGTCTTCTAGAACTGAAGCCAGGCATGACCGTCGGCGACATTGGTGCAGGCAGCGGCTACCACACGGTCCGGCTGTCGCGCCGCGTCGGCTCGGTGATCGCCCAGGACGTGAGGCGGGATTACCTCATCGCGCTCGCCAAGCGAACGCAACGCTTGAAGCTGACAAACGTCATATTCGCGCTGGGCGAAGCACACGACCCTCGCCTGCCCGCTTCCTCACTGGATGCCGCCATCCTCGTGCACATGTATCACGAGATAAGCCAGCCCTATGCCTTCCTCTACAATCTCGCGCCCGCCCTAAAGCCAGGTGCTCGGGTCGGCATTGTCGACCTCGAGCTTCCGACATCGGAACACGGCACGCCGATCGAACTCTTGCGCTGCGAACTTTCCGCCGTCGGCTATCGCGAGATCGCAAGATATCAGCTCGCAGGCGATGGCGGATACCTGGCAGTGTTTTCGCCACCGGAGCCGGTGGGTCGAAAATCTCCGCGGGATATCATTGCCTGCGAAGATCGCGCTGGCACGCGCTGACAACCGCTCCCAGCAATCATCGTTCACGAGGCGTTCGCAGCTCGAGCGCGAGGCGAACAAACGTCGTCGAAATGGACCAAGCCGCCTTAATGCCGGCGATGAGATTGCCGGAGACCTTCGATACGCCGCCGATCCGGCGCCGCTGCCCGACGGCGATTTCCAGCGCCGGCAGGCGGGCGGCCGCGACGCGCATCAGCATTTCCAGGTTCCAGCCATATGTCTTTTCCTTCATGCCGAGATGCATGAGTTCGTCCCGACGGATGGCGCGAAATGGCGACAGGTCGGTAAAGCTCGCGCCATAGACGAGGCGCAGGAGTATCCTGCCGATGTAGCCCGCGAAGAGCTGCTGTGGGGCCAGGCTCCCAGGCTCGCGCAAACCGCGAACGCGCGAGCCGAGAACGAAGACGGCTTGCCCGGCGACAATCGGCGATACCAGATCGGGAATGAATTCAGCAGGATCGCTGCCATCGCCATCGAGGAAGACCACAACGTCGGCATCTTCGCGCGCTTCGGCGATGCCCGCCTGGATCGCGCGGCCGTAGCCGGGCCGTGGCTCGACAATCACGCGAGCTCCCGCGGCTTCCGCTCGTTCAGTCGTACGGTCCTGTGAGCCGCCGTCGACAACGACAACCTCGCTTACATTCTGCGCCAGCACCGCGGTCACGACCTGGCCAATCGCCGTTTCCTCGTCGAGGCACGGAATGACCGCCGAGACGACCGGGTGACGCCGTGCGCCGATCTCATTGGTCACCTCGTTCACAGGCTCCAGCGCAGGCCGCAATTGGCACAGCTTTTCGGCGGCTTGTCTGAAAGGAGCGCCGTACGAAAGTCGCGATACGCAGGCCCGTTCCAGATCTCCCGGAGGGACTGCTGCCTCGCATGGCCGAGCGTATAGTTGTCGTAGCCATGCTGCGAAAACGGCGCGATGCAGCAGGGCAAGACCCGGCCGTTGGCCGTGAAATACATCAACGACCACGGCCGCCGGCACGGCGACCAAGGCGAACCGTTGCCGCTGCCCTTCAAACTTAGCCCCGGCTCGCTCGCCGCGCCCGATGCACTGAAGGTTATGCCGAGGGAACGCGCCAGCTCCTCGGCCTGCTTCAGATAGACTGCTTCCTCCTGGGTCAGGCGCTCGAACAGGGCCTGATCCGGACGCGCCTTGCCGATGGCCGCTTCCGTGAAGAACACAAGCCGTTGCAGATAGACTTCCTTGACACCGATCCCGGCTGCAACTTTCACAAATGCCGGGAGTTCCTCAACAGTCTCCTTCAGGCCTGTGAGCCACAGGGAAACCTGCGGTCTGGTGTGCCCCTCTCTTTCCTGCAGCTCGCGAAACGCGCGCACGTTGCGGATGATGCGGCCGAAATAATCCCTGCCACGGATCGCCTTGAAGCTCTCGCGGTTTGACGCGTCGAGCGATACACGCAGCTCATCAAGCTCGGCGTCGATCAGCGCACGGCCATTGCGCTCACTGAGGACCGTTCCATTGGTGTTGAACAGGACGTAAATGCCGCGGTCCTTCAGGTATCTGACCATCCGGGGCAGGTTCGGGACCAGCATCGGCTCGCCGACGCCGTGCAGAACGGCGCGCGCGAGAGTGGGTACCTGATCGACAATCGACGTGAACAGATCCCAGTTCATGTCGGCCGGCGGCTCGAGTTCCTCGTAGGTGCGCGGGCACGTGGTGCACAGCAGATTGCATCGATTGGTCACTTCCAGATAAAGGCAGACCGGCGGACGCTGGGCGATATCGGTACGCTCCGCCGTGATCGACTCGTGATAGCGGCGCGGGTCGAACGGCGCTCGCGTACCTGTCCCCGTGCCTTCGCCGGAGAGGCTCATCGTGATTCCCCTTCCTCTGCTATCCGCTGCATGCGCGTCCTTAAGGCGGTAACAGCCAAAGCCAGCAAGAGACCTCCGAACAGAATCGACTTGGTCACCATTCTTGGAATGTAGAAATCCCAGTCGAGCTGCTCGGACAATAACAGCGCGCCAATCGACACGACCCATGTTGGCGCGGAGCCGCACAGGGCGGCGAACGGCGCGACGATGAGAAAATACCAGGGATAGTTAGGCGACAACAACAGGAGGGTGATGAGTAACAGCATGTTGATGTCGGCGAGACGCGAGGCGACCGTGCGATCAGAGCTGCGGGCCACGGAGAGCCCCTTGAACACCAGGACCAGCGCGGCCAGGACGACGTAGGCGACAACGTCACCTTGATGCTCACCAAACACCAGGCGCCAAAGCGACAACAGCCAGAGATCGTTGCCGGCACTGATGCCCTCTTCCGTCAGATAGCCTTTGGTCAGGAATCCGAGAACTCCCCAGCCGACCGACAGATAGGGAAGATAACAAAGCGCGACGGTAGCGATCACGACGAGCGGCATTTTAAGATTCCACGGTCGCCAGATCCCGGCCAGCACGGGCGCGACATATGGTTTCACCAGCATCGAAAACGCGATCAACACGGCTCCGCGGAGAGCGTGACCAGTCAGGGCAATCCACAGGCCCAGCAGCATGAGTGCAACCATCAGCGCGTCGACATGGCCGCTGTTGGCAATCTCCCACAGGGGAAGTGGGTGCCAGAGATAGGCGACCACGCGCGTCACCGGGCGGTTCATACGCCGCAGCAGGAGCATGATCATTGTGACGGTGATTGCCTCGCACCCCAGCAGCGCGAGGCGCATCACAGTCACGCTTTCACCGAACCGGGTAACAATGAGGAAGAAGAACTGCGCGACGGGCGGATAGATGGTTACGGCCGTATCAGCCCGGTTGATGTGAGGAAAGATCATCCCGTCGCGCAGAAACGCCAGCGCTTCATCGGCTGGCATATAGCGATAGGGATTGATGCCCGCAGCCTGCACCTTGCCATCCCAGACATAGCGATAAATGTCACTGGACAGAAGCGGATCGAACAGCAGCGCATAGACTCTCAGCGCAATCCCAAGCCCAAAGATAAGCCATAGCGCTCGATCATGTGGCGCGCGCTCGACCAGGCGTGTCGCTACGATCGTCAGCAGACCTGCGGCGATGGTGAGAGCGATGAAGGCATTGTCGCCGTAGCTCTGGAAGGCAAAGGGCGTCACCAGGGTCAAAACGCCCAGGAGGGTGCCGATCCCGGCCAACAGGTGAAGCGGCGGCAAGTTGTTGGCGGAGCGCATCAGCCGACCGAGTTGGACCGCGATAGCTCCTGGCATTGCCGTCACGGGCTTATCTGCGGCGCCGCCTTCATAAAGGCCCGGCTCGCCGCGGCAAAGCCGCCACCACGAAACCGGCTCGAATGGCCGGCCAGTTCGTCCTGTAGCCAACGCAACGTTTCAATATCGTCGACGTCGTACCATTCCGGAAGCAACGTCGTGGCAAGCCCGATTTCGGCAGCGCGCTCGCATGTACTGCGAGCGACCGTCTCTGTTCCCCATGCGATCTGCGTAAACAAGTGCTTGTGCGGATGCTTCAAGCCGATGAGATAGTAGCCACCGTCGCTTGCTGGCCCAAGCACCACCCGGTCTCCGGGTTGGCGCAGCGTTTCAACAGCCTGAGTCAGCAAACGCGGCGGCAGGGTCGGGCTATCACCATTGACGAGCACGACGCAGTCATGTCCGGCAAGCAGGAGCGCGCGCGTAGCGCCAAGCAATACGTGCCCTAGATCGTCGCCAGCCTGCAGCAACAGTCCGAACCCTGCCGGAAGCAGCTGCTGCATGATGTCTTCGGCGCCCGCTGGGGCATAGACGCCGTAGCCGCGCCTGCCGAGCACCTCGGGTACCGCCTCGATTGCTGCCGCGACATCGCGTACGAAGCAGGCGGATAACTCTGACGCTGCAACCTCGCCAATGGCCGTCGCAAGCCGCGTCTTTGAGCGGCCAGGCTGCGGCGCCTTGCAAATGATCCCGAGCGCCGCGATGCTCATCGCAGCCATGACTGCAGGCGAGCGGCGGCGATCGCGATCAATTGAAGCGCGTCATGGCTGCCGTCCGCTTCGCCCTTTTCAAAATCGCCGTCGACACGTCCCATTTGATTTGTCACATGGGCAAAACAGACGACGGATCTTTGTCGGACTTGCGCGAACGCGTAAAGCGCAGCGGCTTCCATTTCGACTGCCATCAGGTTCCGTTCGCGCATTCCGTCGATCGCCGGCTGGGTTTCCCGGAACGGTGCGTCAGTCGTCCAGGTCGCCCCGGTGAGCACCGGCACGGAAAATTCGTCGAAGGCGCCATTGAGCGCCGAGATCAATCCGGCATCAGCATGCGAATAGTCGGACGCCGCCATGTAGTGATAGCTGGTACCTTCGTCGCGCAGCGCGCGTTCGATGGTGATGAAATAAGGCGGCGGGCGTACCGGCACGATCTGTCCAGAGGAGGTGACGCTGATCAGGAGTTTGCAGCCCGATGCGAACATTTCCTCCGCAATCAGCACCGCGAACGAGGCGCCGACGGCGCAGCCGACAATCCCAAAACAAATCCCGCCGCGGCTAAAAGTGTAGAGCTGGGTGTGGTAGCAGGCCCATGCCGGTTCGAGCCGGGCTTCGCCACGAGCGAGCAGGCTACGCACGATGTCGCCATCAGGATCGAGCACGCAGACGTCGGGAATGCAGGAGTCCGTAATCCGCTTTTGCCTGCGCGCTTCGCGCAGCAGATTTTCCGGCGTGAATGCGGACGGCTGCGCGTAGTGTTTTTGCGCGAGGATGGGCGGAACCCCGCCATCATTGATCGCCATCACCAGACAAACCTTGTCACGCTGTTGCCGGTTATTGGTAGCGTTCTCCCCGGCAGCGGGCAAGCGCCGCCAAGGTCTCGCCGACGTCACAAAAAAATAGATTTCAGGTGATGTAACAAGACGGCTTTGAAGAACGTAATGACGACGCTCTGTACTGGCTGTTGGTAGGCAACGGCCTGCCGAACCCGAAGCTATGTTGATCCGATGGCGCGGGTCGCGTAGCATCGGTCGCAAAGGTAGCGGATCGATATTTTCGAACTTGGTAGCCAATCACTAGCTGTCGAGGATCGTCATGAATCACGAGACCGCAGTTTCGAATGCCAAAGAAATCGCCGATCGCATTCTCGCACCGGCAGCCAGGCAAAACGACAAGGAAGCTCGATTTTCGTCCGAGGCAATCGCGGCGCTTGGTCCGGCCGGATTGCTGGGAGTCATGCTGCCAACTGAGATAGGCGGCTCGGCCCTGGGACCCCGGACCCTGGCTGCCGTCATCGCGACGCTTGCAGAGGCGGACGCGTCCGTCGCGATGGTTTACTTGATGCACATGAGTGCTACCGCAATGATTGCGGCGGCCCGTCCGGGTGCCACGGTCGCTCAGACGCTCAAAGACATTTCGGCCGGAAAACACCTGACCACCCTGGCATTCAGCGAAGCTGGATCACGCAGCCACTTCTGGGCACCCGTCTCGCGAGCGAAGCGAAACGCTGACAACGCGCGCCTCACGGCCAAGAAATCATGGGTGACCAGCGCCGGCCATGCGCAAAGCTACGTTGTTTCGGCGCTCGCCCCTGAAGGCATGAGTCCAACGGATTCAACCCTTTATCTTGTCGCCAGTAGCACACCCGGACTGTCGGTCGCCGGCCCGTGGGATGGTCTTGGGTTGCGCGCCAACGCTTCCGCGCCGATGACCCTTGATGATTGCGAGGTCGCAGCTGGTTTCCAGCTGACCGACGATGGCGCAGGGTTCAAGGCAATGCTGGAGGTCGTGCTTCCGCTATTCAACCTCGGAGCGTCGGCGGTCGCGCTTGGTCTTTGCCGGGCCGCGCTGGCGGGGACCGCGGCGCATCTCAATGGCGCTCGCTTCGAGCATTTGGGCCAGACCCTCGGCGAAAGCCTGCCGACCCTTCGCGCACAGCTTGCGACAATGCAGATTGACACCGATGGGCTTGCGGCGCGCGTCGACGATCTCGTCGATCATCTTGAGCGCCCCCGAGACACCACCATGCTGCGCGTGCTCGAGAGCAAGGCGGCGGCAGGTGATGTTGCCATCGCCGTTACCTCGGCAGCGATGCGGGTGTGCGGAGGCGCCGCGTTTTCCAAGCATCTGGCCATCGAGCGATTGTTCCGCGACGCCCATGCGGGCGCTGTCATGGCGCCAACAGGCGATGTTCTGCGCGAGTTCATCGGCAAAGCCGTATTGGGAATACCGCTGTTCTGAGCGGGAGAGCGTTGCGCCGCGAGGCAGCGCTCGCATCGCGATCGATCGCATTTGAATATTGAGCCCGAGAAGCGAGATGCAATCATGAACCAGACGATCTGGGTAGGCGCCGTCGCTTATGATCCAAAGGTGGTTGGTATCTGGGAGGGCATGCGGCGCTACTTTCTGGAGGAAGCGGGTCTCCCCGTCGAGGTGGTGCTGTTTCAGAGCTACGAGGCGCAGGTCGCTGCCCTCCTGGCCTCGCCCGGCGATCGGCTGCCGCGCATCGACATCGGATGGAATACGAACCTCGCCTATATCCAGGCCGACGCCTGGAGCGAGCATCGTTGCCGACCGATCGCGATGCGCGATACGGATGTGGGCTGGATGACCAAGATTGTCGCGGTCACCGGTGGGGCCGTCGCTACCCTCGCTGATCTCAAGAGCCGCACCCTGGCGCTCGGTAGCCGCGACAGCGGTCACGCGGCAATCCTCCCGGTTTACTTTCTGCAGCGCGAGGGACTGGTTGAGGTGAAAGACTACCGAACCCTGCGCTTCAATAGCGACGTCGGGAAACACGGAGACACGGGTACGAGCGAGTCCGAGGTCGTTCGTGCGGTCCTCGACGGCCGCGCCGATGCCGGCGCAATTGGCAGCCCATTCTGGAACGCTGTGCGCAACGAGCGTCTCGTACCGGAAGGCGCGCTGACCGAGATCTGGACCTCGCCACCCTACAATCACTGCATGTTCACGGCGCGGTCGGATCTGGACCCCGCCTTGGAGCAGCAGTTTGCCAAAGCTCTGTTCGGGATGAACTTCGACAACCCGGCCCATCGTCCTGTGCTCGAAGCGGAAGGGTTGCGCGAATGGATAGCGCCGCAGCTTGAAGCATACGGTGAGTTGCGGGAAGCCTCCGCGCAACAAGGCTTCTTAACGCGGCCTTTGACCTAGCGGCCGACCCAAAACCCGATACAGCTCTAAGCGCAGTCTGCGCCTTCAGGCGCAATTGAAGATCGTTGCCAACCGGCGCTGATGCTCAGATTCGAGATCGAAGGCACGGCGTACAGCCGCGAACGATTCAGCGAGTGGAAAGATTTCGCGGCTGACCAGCAGATCGTTGTCCTCGGCTCCGACCGGATGCCAAAAGACGCCTTCCGCCGTAATCGTCACCTCGGGAACCAAGTCTGCCCTTGCCAAGGCGATGCCCTGCGTGGCGGAACCTCGCAGGGCAATCCGCCTGATCACCCGGTTCTCCTCGCTAACGTGATGGGCGTCAAGGAAGCTGCGGAACTCCTCGGCCTCCGCATCCGTCGACAGCGTCGCCGCCAATCGCACGCGGAATCCTTCAGCCCGGGCGCGCTCGATTCCCTGCCACGCGCGCGCCCATGTCCCATTTCCACGATGGCTCTCGTGGCGCTCCGGCGTGGGGCTGTCGAGGCTAATCTGCAAGGTTACGCGCTCGCGCGGCAACGCACGCAGCGTTTCGAGCCGACTTCCGGCAAACAGCATGCCGTTGGTGAGGACCGTAGTAGGCGCCGCCGCAGCACATGCGGTGAGGATCTCGCCAATATCCGGCAGCATGAACGGCTCACCGCCGGTGACAAAAATCTCGCTCACGCCGAGTTCCCTGGCCTCGATCGCGATCCTGCGCACCCGCTGGACGCCTAGCGCGCGCCGCGGAGCCTTGGGTGACGAGCGCACGCAGCAATAGTCGCAGCTGAGGTTGCAATCGAAGTTGGTGTAAAGCCATAGTCGAGAGCCGACAGGCCGATCTTCTCCTACATTCTCGGGGGCCTCTCCGTACCGAAGCACCCATCGCGTGCGACCGTCTTCGACCGCAGTGTCGACCAAACTGTTGCGGGTGAAGCGACACCATGCCTCGAGATCGGAGCCGATGTTCGGATCGCTGCTGATCACGGCGACGAGATCGCCCTTACGGCTGCGGCGTAGCGCAGCGATCAAATCCGGCAGGAGGCCCGAGGCAAATGTCTTACTGCCGGCGTCGAGCTCGACGTTCGCATTCGTCTTCATGCGTAAATCCATGGTCCTCCAGACGTTCAACGTCTACCGCACCAGTTT
>NZ_PSRR01001001.1 GCF_004296405.1 Bradyrhizobium sp. Leo170 | reverse complement strand
CTAGCGCCGCTGCACGCCTTGCCGCTGCGCGCAAGCCGTCCGCATCACGGATCACCGAGAACGGGCCGTCGATCGGCAGAAGACCGAAGGCCCGGCAGGCGTTCGCGATCCTCGCGGTCGCGAAATGCCAAAGGTCGTTCCAGTGGCGTTCCCGCCCGCCGCGCCCGTCGTCGTCGGTCAGCACCACGTAGTCGGCGGACG
>NZ_PSRR01001000.1 GCF_004296405.1 Bradyrhizobium sp. Leo170 | reverse complement strand
TCAGTACCGCTCCTCACGACCGTCCCCGGAAAATGCCTTGTCGACTGGCGGACTTTCACCGGGGATGTTGGCACAACGCTGTGGTGCGAGCGCCAGGTCGTAGAGGGATGATGGCGCGACATCCCCCGCCGCCGCGCATCTGCGCGCAATCCATCCGGTCACGACGATTTAGTGATGTTCCCATCCGACAGTTTCATCACGGCT
>NZ_PSRR01000099.1 GCF_004296405.1 Bradyrhizobium sp. Leo170 | reverse complement strand
GTAGCTCATGCGTTTCAAAACTGTTCTGAGCCTCCACAAAGGAATCCATCATGGCCAAGATGACCAAGAATCAGTTGATTGATGCAATTGCAGAAGGAACGCAGGTTTCCAAAGGAGACGTAAAGGCCGTCATCGAGCAGATGGCGACTGTAGGCTATAAGGAACTGAATGAATGCGGCGAGTTCGTCATTCCCGGCTTCGTCAAGATGTCAGTCGTAAACAAGCCTGCTACTGAAGCCCGCAGCGGTGTAAATCCTTTCACGAAAGAGCCTATGGAGTTCGCGGCCAAGCCAGCCAGCAGGTCCGTCAAGGCCTCACCTCTGAAGGCGGCTAAAGACGCTGTTTGAAGCGGATGGGTTGGTTGAGGCCTGTTCGTTCGCCTGAACTGTGGGTAATTCCATCACACCGGAAGCAGCGCCTGCTTGCTGCTGTTGGTGATTTCCATGATTGTAGGTCTGCGAGAAGCGAGCGCGCAGGACGCAGAATGCATCCACGAGCGCGCTGCCATGGTCGAAACCGTCCGCGGTTACACCCGGTCCCAGGCCGGTGTTCTTGGACAGCGCGAGCCGTCACGCCGCAGGGGCATCGCAGTACGGCGAGAAGCCAACCACAGCTAGGACGCCCGCACTCCGTCTTCTATGAACGCTCTATTCCGTCGGGCAGTCCTACCATGGGCTTGTCGATGTCATCGACAAACCCATGCGAAGGTGGCCGCAGCCGCTCGCCAAAGTAGCGTTTACGTCCTGGCCGTGAGGCCGATCGGAATGCACGATGATGACGGACTAACGCGACGAAGGTAGATACGAAAGCTTAGGCGACGATTACCTCGTGAAGCACCGTCACTGTGGCTCGGATCCTAGTGATGGTGGTGGCGAGAACGGTGGTGATGGTGAGGACGGTGGTGGCCCCAACCGACGCGGGGAGGGACGTAGGTGGGCCGGCCGTAGAGAAGGACATCGCACCCGGCTCGACGATCGGCATCACCCTCAAGGGAGCAGACGGAAACACCGGGCAGGCGAAGTTCAAGAATTGAGCTTTCGCAATTGAATCTTCTAATCGGAGTGCCGCGATCGCGACGCTCCAGCGTGGAAGACAGGAACGCAACGGTGGCAGCGAACGGAGCAGGCCGAGATCTGAGATTGGACCTCGCGGATTGGCGAATTGGGCGATCTTCCTCGACCACATTCCAAACAACGCGGTCGCATGGATCACGATGAAGAACTATGGGTTCAGCGACGCCGCGGACCTGTTTGTCTTCATATCTGGCTACACGGTCGCGCTCGTCTACTCCCGAACGATGGCGGCCAAAGGCTTCCTTGTGGCCGCAGGCGGCATCCTGGCGCTAGCCTGGCAGATCTACGTCGCGCATATCCTGCTGTTCGTTTTCTACGTCGTCGCCATCGCCTACATCGCGGAACGGTACAATCATGTGCATCTGCTTCATGAATTCAACGTCCGACTATTAATTGCGCAACCGATCGAGTTCCTCAAGCGCGGCCTCGAGGTCTTCATTGGCGCGGCCCGCCGGTCGTTTGTGTGGAATGGTCGGCGGTTCGTGGCGGCCAGCCGGCCGAGTAGGGAGCCGCTATAGCTGTCCGCCGCAAGCCGGCTGACGCAGCCAAAAAATGCGGCCGAAGTCACGGGATCGAACTTTGGCCAGCATTCGACACTTCGATAGAGCAAACGGCCGATAAGGAGGCTCCGATGGATGACAATGAGTTTCGCGTTTGGAGCCATAAGGCCGCTGATTGGGGCGTGAATTATCGCCGAGGTCTGCGCAATCGTCCCGTCCGGGCTCAGACAATGCCCGGAGCCACTTTCAATGCCATTCCTCCAAGCGCGCCCGAATTGCCGGAACCGATGGACGCCATTTTTGCGGACTTCGAAAGGATCGTGATGCCCGGTATCACCCATTGGCAGCATCCGCGGTTCTTCGCCTATTTCCCGGCCAACGCAGCCCCCGCTTCAGTGATCGCCGAGCAATTTGTGTCGGCGATCGCCGCCCAATGCATGCTTTGGCAAACCTCGCCGTCTGCAACCGAGTTAGAGACTCGTGTTCTGGACTGGCTGCGCCGGGCGCTCGGTCTGCCTGAAGGCTTCAAGGGCGTCATCCAGGACTCCGCATCATCGGCAACGCTGGCGGCAGTTCTCGTCATGCGCGAGCGCGCACTGAAATGGTCAGGCAACAGGCAGGGACTGTCGGGTCAACCGCGATTGCGGATCTATAGTTCGGATCAGGTGCACACCTCGATCGATCGCGCCATCTGGATTTCGGGAATTGGCGAAGACAATCTCGTGCGCATTCCGGTCCTTGGCGAAATGCGCGGCCTCGATGTCGCAGCATTGGACGCTGCGATCGTCTCGGACCAACAAGCTGGTTTTCTACCCGCGGGCATTGTCGCCAGTGTCGGAGGTACCAGCGTAGGCGGAACTGACAATGTCGCAGGGATCTGTGAAGTCGCGAGACGACACGATCTCTACGTTCACGTCGATGCGGCGTGGGCCGGGTCCGCGATGATCTGCCCAGAGTTTCGCCATCTGTGGGAAGGAGTCGCGCTGGCCGACTCTCTGGTTCTCAATCCCCATAAATGGCTTGGCGCGCAATTCGATTGTTCCGCACATTTTCTGCGCGATCCCGAAAGCCTGGTGCGAACTCTGGCCATTCACCCAGAATTCCTCAAGACGCACGGCCATGACGGCATCATCAATTACTCAGAATGGAGCATACCGCTTGGCCGCCGCTTCCGTGCCTTGAAGATCTGGTTCTTGCTGCGGGCCTATGGGCTAGAGGGGTTGCGCAACATGATCCGCAATCATGTGCGCTGGTCGGAGGCGCTGGCCGCGCGGCTGACACAGACAGCCGATTTTCGCGTGACAACCAGGCCCATACTCTCATTGTTCTCGTTTCGCCATGAACCAAAGAACGTTGCCGACCTTGATGAACACAACCTTCGACTGATCAATGCGATCAACAACGACGGACGGATCTATCTCACGCAGACCAAAGTCGATGGGCAGTTCGTCATCCGATTTCAGGCGGGTTCATTCGATATGACAGAAGCCGATGCGGATGCCGCATTCGACGTGATCATCGAAATTGCTCGACAAGTGAGTGCGCGAGCAGCATCAGCTTAAGTTCCACGGACGCAGGGTTCGACATCGCTTCCTGGCCGCCGTGACAGATTTCGTTTCCTATCCTGGACCCGCCTGTTAACATCTTCTCGCGTGGTCGCGTTCTTATTCTTGGTGATGAATTTCGGATTATGACAGGATGCGCGAGGGAAAGCCCGTCATGCTCGCAAGGTTCATCGGCACCGTCCTGGCTGTCATAACTGTCTGTGTGACCACATGGGATGGAAATGCATATGCAGAGATATTGATCACGACTGCCACCATATCGCGGGGCGAGTTAGTAATCGTAGGAAGGGTTAGGCGACCGCGCGAGCCAAGCGTGGAGATTAGGATTAGCCCAAATAAAACAGTGCAGGTCGAGAGCACTTCGACTGGAGGGTTTAGGTGGATTGGACCAGAGTTTCCCTCCACTTGCATTGTCAAGATCACCTCCGGGCCGGATACGAGAGAAGTGGTGATACAAAACTGCGGCCTTCCCGGTCCTGCCGGACCGCCCGGGCCGGCGGGTCCTCCGGGCCCAGCAGGACCGATGGGCCCGCCCGGGCCTAAGGGAAATTAACGGGTAACCGGGGCGGCCCCTAATTCCGGCCGTCGGCAGCAAAGCGCAGGAACTGGCGCTTCATCGCATTGACCCTGGCGAGATAGGCCGCGACGAGGTGATCGCCGCAGCGCTCGCCAGCCATCGTTTGAAAACCACGGCGTACGAAAGCCCCCGCCGGACCGCGCCGCAGAGATGGATGAATGCGGCCAGATCCTGCTTCTGCTGCGGGGTTGCCGTCGCATCTGTCGCGCGGGCGAGAACCGCCGCGACATTGCGGTCCAAATACACGGCCGCCAGTTCGATAGCATGGCTCGGAAGCGCGCGAATATATAGGCTGGTGAATCCGCAGTCGGCATCGACGACCGCATTCTTGCGGATACAGGACCGGGCAGCCTCGGCGAAAGCTGCATCGGTCATCTGATATAGGCCGACGGCGCTCGAGGCCGGTCGGTAGACTGCGAGAGGATTCCAGTTGAGTTGCCAGCGCCAGTAGGTGCGCGCCACCGGGTTGCCGGTGCTCTCGACTTGCGCCAACCCGGCTAACAATTCGGGCGTAATCGTGCTGGTCGAATAGACGCGAAAGAGCGGTCCGTACTGCCGCCACGTTTCACTCGGCTTCTTGTCGAGTGCGCCGCCAACGAGGAAGAACAACTCGGTCGGCTTACGGACCACGTGGTAGACGAGGTTCATCAGAGAGAATGCCGCCAGGAGGATCGCGACAACGCCAACGACCGCAACCGCCCGCGGTGCTGTCGTGAGCTTCTGTCGTACCCAACGCGTGCCATGCCAGCGGCGAAGGCGAGGGAGGAAGCTGTTCCAGCTTCTCCTGACCTGCGTCCTACGAGAAGAGGATTTGACAGTGCGCGGCGAGGACACAGGAATCGTCGGTCCGTTATATTGACCTGTTCAGAATCGACAAGCGACAGTTGATAGGGCGGGTTGAGCGCGAGCGAAACCCATCACGGAGAGTTGGGTAGACATTGTTGCGCACGCTCAATGATCTAACCGGAGCGTTAAGGCCGGGTGTGTTTCGTGAAAATTGGCGGACTTCGCTTAGAAGGCGCAGTTGGGACATCATTGTGCGGTGGGCCTGCCGCGGGCCTTCCTCGTCTCAGGGGGAAGGGCCCTCGACACTGCGTCCTGCAGCCGCGTCGACGGCCGCGCGCACCGGTCCGGCCGGCGACAGTGGGGGCGCGGATGCTGGCACCCACGTTGCGACGCCGCTAGTTAAGGTATCAATCCGGTCTCCGATACGGCTGCTCGAGTTGCCTCTACATGGACCGCGAAGGAACGAAGCCCGCGCGGGCTCTTGCCTCTCCAGCCTGAGCTGCCGTCAAAAGGTCGATTAGCCCCTCTGCCGCCGGCGCGGCCGAAGTGCGCGTCGTGACGGCGGCAGTGTACAGGGTCGCCAGAGCGCACCCTGGGGGTAACGAACCGGACAGGGCGACGCCGTTGGTCGCAATGATCTCGGTCGACTGTGTGCAACCGATCGGCCGCCGCGCGTCCGACTCGGCGAGGTGGCGCATGGCGGTTGCACCATTCGGAAAGATGCGCAAGCGTTGCTCCACCTCCCTGGCAATGCCGAGCTGCTCCAGGACTTTCGCGACGTGAATTCCCGCGGTCGATGCCTTGGTGTCCGGGACGAAGATCGCATCCGCTGCCCGCAGCGCCTCGCGCAGGCTTGCTGCATCCTTCGCGGCGACCAGCGGATCTCCTGCGCGGACCGCAAGCGCGGTCTCGACCAGGCCGATATCTCTGACGGAGGCCGATGAGACCAGCTTCTCCGTTGCAAGTGTTGCGACGAGTGCCGATGTGAGGATGATGACATCGGCAGCGGTGCCTTTGCGCAGCTTTTCCGCCATGGCCCCGACCGCGCCAAATTCGCCCTCGATCCGCAAGCCCGTAGCAGCCGTGAAAGCTGGCGCAAGGTTCTTGACGAGTCCCTGCGCCGCCCCGCCGCTCAAAACGCGCAACTTGTTCATGGTGTCAATTCCATCGCGGCGATCAACCGCTCGCGCGTGATGGGAAGATCGCGTATCCGCACGCCGAGGCAATCAAAAACTGCATTGGCTATCGCTGCGGTTACGGGACCGTGTGCAGCTTCGCCCGCACCAACGGGATCTAATTCCGGGCGCTGGATGAGTTCGACTTCGACCTCCGGCACCTCGCTGAAGCGCAGGATCGGGTAGTCCGACCATGTGGTGCTGGTGATGCGTTGCCGGTCGAAGCGGACGCGCTCCTTCAGCACCCAGCTGGTGGCCTGGATGGCGCCGCCCTCGATCTGGTTGATGACTCCATCAGGATTGATCGCCGCCCCGACATCGACTGCGAGAGTCAGCTTTCTGACGCGAATGTCCTTGTCGCCCTCTACTTCGGCCACGGCAGCGCAGTACGCACCCATATTCTTGTAGCGAGCAAAGCCGATGCCATGGCCGATGCCGGGTCGCTGCGCCCGCTTCCACTTCGCGCGTTCGGCAGCGGCGCGGATGACGTCTCTGGCGCGGTCGTCGCTCAGAAGGCGCAGCCGGAACGCGACCGGATCCTCGCGGCGCTCGGCCGCGATCTCGTCGAGAAAGGACTCGATGGCAAACACGTTGCCCTGGGCGCCCAGCGTGCGTAGCGCCGAGGTGCGCACCGGCATCGTCAGCAGACGGTGACTCTCGACCTGCCATGACGGGAAATCATACAGCGGAACGGCATTGCGGTCGGCGCCACCACCATTGGCCTGTGGCGGATTGGTCGAAATCATCCGCGGGAACGGATTCGCCAGCTCGAACCCGGCAAGCAGCGCCGGCTGCGCCGCGCGCCCCGGTCGTGCCGCATGGCCGTTGCTCCAGACCTGATGATGCCAGTGGAGGATCTCACCCCCAGCGTCGAGATCGGCTGCAATCTCGATCGCCATGGCCGCACCGAACGGCGCCTGCGACATCTCGTCGGCGCGCGACCATTGCACCCGTACTGGCCGGCCACCGGCGACCTTCGCCAACAATACGGCATCGAGGGCGACGTCATCGGCTGCGTTGTGGCCATAGCAGCCGGCGCCTTCGAGATGCTCGACCGTGATGTTCTCGGCCGGTAGCTTGAGCAGCAGCGCGAGGTCCGTGCGCAGAAGATAGACCCCCTGGCTATGAGTCCAGACATGGACCTTGTCGCCACTCCGTTGCGCCATCGCGCAAGATGGCGCAATCGAAGCGTGGGCAATATAGGGACGGGTATATTGCTGCCGGATTGTGCGCTTGCCATCGCCTGGCGTTGAAGCCGCCCTCGTGCTGATCACAACCGATTCCAGCGGTTGGCTCTTCAGGAACGCGGCCAGGTCGTTCTCGTCAGGCAATATCTCGCCCTCAGACCATGTCGCGCTCTTGCGCAGCGCATTGAGCGCAGCCTCCGCGCCATTCTCCGTTTCGCTGACGACCCCAGCGAAACTGCCGTCGCGCACGATCGCAACCAGGCCAGCGACGGCGCGCGCCCCATCTTCATTCAGCTCAATCAGCCTTGCGCGCGAATTTTCCGGCCGCAGCACGCGGCCGTGCAGCGTGGCCGGCAGGCTCCAGTCCTGGATGAAGCGTGGCCGCGCAAAGACCTTGTCGGGAATATCGATCCTGTGGACGGAATCTCCCGCCAACCGGCGCTCGGTTGCCAGTTTCGGCGCGATCCCCGGTGTCGCGTCTCGCTCAAGCTCGACATCGTCGGCGAGTTCCCAATAGCTCGTCCTGACATTGCCGGGACCGGAGATGCTTCCGTCCTCAACCGAGAGGGAGGTCTTCTTGACACCGAGGCGATCGGCGGCAACCTCAAGAAAGATTTGTCGGACTTCTGCACAGACGTATCGCAGCGCGCGGCCCGATTGTTGGACCGAAAGACTGCCGGAGGTGACGCCTTCGTTCGGGCTTGCCGCGGTCGAAGCGCGGACCATCCGGATGCGCGCGATATCGATGTCAAGTTCATCGGCGGCGATTTGCGCGAGCGCGGTAACAATGCCCTGTCCGATTTCCACCTTCCCCGGCCAGACCGTCACGTGTCCTTCGGCTGAGAATTCCAGCCAAGATGACAATGTTGGGTTAGCCGCAAGGCTGACCGGTAGCGTTGCTGCAGACGGGGAGGGCGGAGGCCGGCTCATGGCGCCGCCATTTTCCGCTGCTGCGCGCAGCACCGCCCGTACCATCCGGTTGTGCGACCCACAGCGGCAGAGGTTGCGGTCCAGCGCCTCCTTCACCTCGTCGCTGGAAGGTGCTGGATTCCGCTTTAACAACGCCGCGGCGCTCATGAGAATGCCCGAAACACAGTAGCCGCATTGCAACGCCTGTTCCGCGATGAAAGCGCGCTGCAGCGGATGCGGAGCGTTGGCGCTCCCTAATCCCTCTGGCGTCGTGATGTCCTTATTTGCCACCAACCACAGCGGCATATCGCAGGAACTCATGGCGCGATCACCGACAATGACATTGCAGGCGCCGCACTCTCCGGCGCCGCAGCCGAAATGCGGCCCGATCATGCCGAGTTCGCCGCGCAGGATGTCCAACAGCGAACGATCAGGATCGGCGGCTACATCCATTTCGACGCCATTGAGGCGAAATCGAACGTGCGGCATGTTGGATCGGCCCAGGTGAGCTATTGCGTCTTCTCGAACTTCTTGACCACGCCGGCCCATTTCACAATATCGCCGCGCAAAAATTTGTCGAATTCTTCCGGCGACATCGACATCGGCACTGCCCCCTGCGCTCCCCAGAATTTCACGATATCTGGCCGCTTCACTGCCACGTTCACCGCGGCATTGATCTTGTCGATGACGGGCTTCGGCGTTCTCGCCGGCGCCATCAATCCGAGCCAAATCGTTGCCTCATAGCCGGAAATGCCGGCCTCGATCACGGTGGGTACGTCAGGTAAGACGGCTGAGCGCGCCTGGCCGGTGGTTGCCAGCGCCCGCACCTGGTTTTCCCTGACATTGGGCGCCATCGCGGGCACGGCGTCGATCATCATCTGCACCTGGCCCCCGATCACACCGCTTCGCGCCTCGCCGCTGTTGCGGTAGGGCACATGCACGACGTCGATCCCGGCCATCGCTTTGAACAGTTCGCCCGCCATGTGGTACGGCGTGCCCTGGCCGGAGGAGGCGTAGTTCAATTTTCCCGGCTGGGCTTTAGCAAGCGCGATGAATTCCTGCAGCGTCTTCGCCGGTACGGAAGGGTGCACGACGATCACGAGGTCGGAGTAGTTGACCGGAGCGATCGAGACAAGATCGCGCATCAGCTCATATTTGCGCTGCGGCACCAGCGATTCGTTGGCGGTTTGCGTGTTCGACATCATCAACAGCGTGTAACCATCCGGCGACGCCATGGCGGCCTCCTGCGTGCCGATCACGCCCCCGGCGCCGGTGCGGTTCTCGACCACAAAAGGCTGGCCAAAATTTTCCTGCAGGATGTTGCCGATCTGACGGGCAGTGACATCGGCGGGCCCGCCGGCGCCGAACGGAACGATGATCCGGACCGGCCGGGAGGGATAGTCCTGCGCAACTGACGAGGAGCCCGCCAGCAGAAGGGCGGCCAGTGCCAGTACGAATCTTGGGCTCATCATTTCTCTCCCCAAAATATTGTTCTTTGCTGGGAAGTTTAGCTGCGGTGCGAAGTCGCTGTCGACGACAGACTCCGGACGGCTCGCAGGAATAAAACAGAGATGGCGGTGTAGCTCCGGACCTCCGCCCCCTTGGACTTTGAGCACACGCATCTTATCGCTTGCGCGCACTGACTGTGGCCTTCCGCGTGCGTCTCCAAGCCGCGCCATTGCTGCTGAAGCAGGAGCGCCAGAGGAGGCGCCATCTCGATCCTGGATCGGGAAGGTCGTCTTGAGCGGTTCGATCGTACGCCGGCGAATAAAGCAATCATGATACGAGCCGAGGGAATTGAAGGCATCGAACTGGGACGGCGGGCCCGCAAGGTCTCGAATGCGAAAGTTGCAAACTTCGTCCAACTGTCACAATAGACGTCTAAAGACGAAACCATGCATCTCGGCGGGCGGCGAAACGAGATCTAGTGCAGTTGCGCTAGCGCTTCGATCCGATGGCAAGGAGCGATCAATTCGGCCGTGTTATGCGGGTTTCGCGTGTTTCAGGTTCGCGATCTTGGACGCTGTTTGCTGTTTCGGTAGTTCTCGCATCTTGCATTTCTGCGCCCATTTCCAATCCTGGCGCAGCAAACACCGGCATTTCTGGAAAGAAGGCTGCGTCGAGCAGCCTGGCTTTCAATATTCCATCCCAGCCGCTCGGCACGGCGCTGGAAGTCTATGCTCGCATTTCCAGCCGTGAAGTCCTTTATGACGGAGCATTGTCCGAAGGACGTCGTTCCAGTCTCGTTGAGGGTATCTACACACCGGAAGTGGCGCTGCAGATATTGCTCGCTGGCACCGGCCTGTGGGCAGACTTTAAGGATACAGATTTTTTCGTGGTTGGTCCGGTGCCGGCCGATGCAACAGTGCGGGGCGGCGCAACACGCCAGCCATTGGACCACAGGCGTTACTACGGTCTGCTTCAGGCGGGTCTTAAGGCTGTGTTTTGCGGAACACCCGCTGTGCCTGATAGCAGCAGGATTGCGGCCCGATTGTGGATCGGTCAGGCAGGACAAGTGTTGCAGGTGAAGACGCTCAGCTCCACCGGCAGTGACCAGATGGATCGGAGTGTCGACGCTGCCCTGCGCCAGATAAGCTTAGGTGTTGCGCCGCCCGCCGGATTCGCGCAGCCGATTACCATCGTCGTCTTGCCGAACGATCCAGATATGCGGCAGGACTGCGGTCGCCGCGTTCCAAGCAGGACCGGCCATGACTGAAAGCGGTCTGCTTGTCCTGCGTCAGCTATTCCTTACGAGCTACCAGGAACTCAAGGTGAAGCTTACGCGGCGGCTTGGGTCAGCAGATCTCGCCGATGATGCTGTCCAGGACACCTGGCTGCGTCTGAACCGTGCTGAGCACGTCGGCCATGTCAGCAGTCCGGTCAACTATTTGTACCGGATTGCGCTAAATGTCGCGCGCGATCGCATCCTTTCGGAGCGACGCTATCTGGACTCTGCCGAAATCGAAAAGATGCTCGATCTTGCTGACGAGACGGCGGACCCGGCCTCTATTGTTGAGGCACGTTCCGAACTGCGGCTTGTCGAGACGTTCATTTCGGAATTGCCCTCCCGTCAACGTGACATTCTCGTCGCGGCGCGTCTTGATGGCTTGTCGCGTAGCGAGATCGCAAAACGCCTGGGTATTTCCTTGAGCCTGGTCGAGAAAGAGCTGAAATCGGCTCACGAGTACTGTCTTGCCCGTCGCAAGCAAACACGAAAATAAAATGTGGATCGGAGCTCGAAAAACCGTCTTAGCGTTAGACATCTCTCGTGTGGCTCAAGCCACAGGAGCATCTGGACGGATAGGTGTCGAGGGTCGGTGCGGTGGACGATAGAGCCGAACGCGAGCTAAGGGGTGAAGCGGTCGCCTGGGTCCAGCATTTGGACTCCGGTCGGGTGACCCCTGCTGATGTCAAAGCCTTGAAGCAGTGGCGTTCACGAAGCCCGGACCACGAAGCGGCCTTTGCCGATGCGCGCCGGATGTGGAAGGAATTCGCGCTCGGGGCGCGTAGCTTGCGCGAACGGGGGCAATTGTCGCCTGCCTTGGCGGCACGGCCACTGTCCCATTCGACCCTCAGCCGCCGTGCCGCCATTGGCGGGGCGCTCGCCACTGTCTCGGCCGCGGCGGCCTATGCCATGGTTTCCCCGCCGCTCGATCTTTGGCCATCAATTGCGGAGTTGGCAGCGGACTATCGCACCGTGACAGGTGAACAGCGTCAACTGGAGCTTCCGAGCGACGTCTCCATGCACCTGAACTCGCAAACGAGCGTAGCCTTGCGGGGCAACGACGGCGCTCGCATTGAGCTGGTTTCTGGCGAAGCCTCGTTCGTGTCCAAGTCCCAGCAGGAACGCCCTCTCATCGTTCTCGCGGCGAATGGCGTCATGACGACCAGTCGGGCCCATTTCGATGTTCGTCGTGCCGGGCAATCCGTGTGCGTCACGTGCGTCGGCGGTAATGTAAACGTCACGCTGGAATCCCAAGCGACGACGCTCGGCTCGGGCCAACAGGTCCGGTATGATGATCGGGGGCTTGGGCCTGTTGCGAGCATCGATATCGAACTCGTCACCGCCTGGCAGCAGGGTGTGTTGATCTTTCGCTCGGCTCCACTGGCCGAGGTCGTCGAAGAAATCAACCGATATCGGTCGGGCAGAGTGATCCTGATGGACCGAGAACTCGCGCGAAAGCCCATTAGCGGCCGCTTCCGCATCGATCATATGGACGACATTCTGGTGCGCCTGAACCAAGCCTTCGGGATCACAAGCCGAACGCTGCCGGGCGGCATCGTTCTGCTGACCTGAAAACTGGCGATTGCGGAACAGGCGAACGAGAAAAAATTTACGGTTTTGGCTCCGCCGATCAGTCTAGGGGTGAGCGCTTGCGATCGCATGGGGCGCGACCGATGACAGGAGCCGTTCGATGTCGATGATCCAAACCGCGAAGAAGCTCTCCAAGGCGGATCTGAAAGCACAGCGGGTTCCGGGACCGACGACCGCCAACTATGTCTCGCCATTGTCCACGCGTCGTGGCCGCGATCGCCTTGCGTTCCTGGCCGGCGTCAGTGTGACGGCGCTGTTGATGACAACCCTGGACGCTTATGCGCGGCCCCTTGGCGGACAGGCGCCGACACCATCTGCGGCGGCGATTGCGGCAACGCAATCGGCCCAACAGGAAGCCGCCCGCGCGGCGAGCCAGTCCTCCGATGCGCTCAAGCGGGCGACGCTCGCGATCCAGGCGCAGCAGGCGAGCCAGCAGGCGGCGCGTGATGCCGCGCGGGCTGCGGCGAATGCGTCCTCAGTCCCGAATGGCTTGGGCGCCGGCGGACTTCAGCGGGCACTCGGTGCCGCGCCGGGAACCGATCTATGGCGGGGCGCGAATCTGCCGACGCAGTTCACCGAGGGCGATCGCGTCAAGGTCGATGTCGAGCAGACCCAGCAGAAGGCGATCCTCACTTGGGATACGTTCAACGTCGGAGCCCGAACCGATCTGCGCTTTGACCAGCGGGGCAACCGCGACTGGGTCGCGCTCAACCGCGTGCTCGGCACCGATGGCAAGCCCAGTCAGATCCTCGGCAGCATCAAGGCCGATGGTTCGGTCTATGTCATCAACCAGAACGGCATCATCTTCGGCGGCGGAAGCCAGATCAATGTCGGCACGCTGATCGCCTCCACCGCGAAGATCACCAACGAGCAATTCCAGAGCGGCATCTATTCGAGCAGAAGCGGAAGCAATTGGACGCCAAGCTTCACCGACGCGGCCGCGTTTCTCAACAACGGCAAGGGCGGCGGCGTCGTCAAGGTCGAAGCCGGCGCGCAAATCGAGACGCATGCCCCGGCATCAGTGACCTCCAGCGGCGGCTTCGTGCTGTTGATGGGCGGGCAGGTCGTCAACGCCGGCTCGATCACGACGCCGAAAGGTCAGACCCAGCTCGCAGCCGGTGACGACTTCGTGCTGCGCCGTGGTTACGGCACGGACGCCAACCAGTTCTCGACCACGCGCGGCAACGAGATTGCCCCGCTGTTCGACGCGGGCACGCTCGCAGGGCTTGTTCGCAATGACGGCTCGATCTTCAGCCCGCAGGGCGATATCACGCTGGCGGGTCGGGCGATCGAGCAGAACGCCATTCTCGTCGCCTCCACCTCGGTCAATACGCGTGGCACGATCCATCTTCTGAATGCGGCGACCGACACGCTCGGCAGCATCAGGCTTGGCCCCGGTAGCGTCACCACAATCATTCCCGAACTCGAGAGCCGGGAGACGGCGCTGAATTCGCAGCGCGATGGCTTGATCGATGCGTCCGAAGCGGCGAATCTGCTGCGAGCCACGACGCCGCTCGGGATCTTCAACAATCTCTCGACTCTGGCGGACCGGCTCGATCAGTCGCGGATCGAGATCGTCACGGGCGGTCAAGTCGTTTTCGAGGGCGGTACGACACCGGGAGCAGGCTCGCTTACGATCGCACAAGGCGGTCAGGTTGCGGTATCAGCCGGGGGACGCATCTTCACCGAGACCGGTGCGACGATCGACGTCTCGGGCGTCCGCGACGTGTCCCTGGCAATGTCGTCGAACAACATCCTCGTCAATATCCAGGGCAATGAGCTGCGCGACAGTCCGGTCAACCGCGACAAGGACTACCTCAAGAACCAGGATGTCTGGGTTGATATTCGTGACCTGATCTTCGTGCCGGCCGGGACCGGGGGCTACGACACCGACCGCTATTATACGCCGGGCGGTCTGCTCGAAGTCGGCGGTCATCTCGCCAACACCGCTCACACGATCGGGGAGTGGGTCGCGCTCGGCGGCACCATCACGTTGTCGGCGCCTGAGGTGATCGCAAAGCAAGGCTCAGTGTTCAATATCTCCGGCGGCTCGATTCGCTACGAGGCCGGCTATATCCGCACCAGCAACTTTCTCGGACCGGACGGTCGGCTCTACAACATCAACGACGCCCGCGCCGACATGACCTTCTATGGTCTCGGCCAGGGCTTCGTTCGCGAGCATGAGCGCTGGAACGTCACCGAGGTCTGGACCAGCCCCTTCGGCAAGGGCCGCGAAAGCGTGCGCTGGGAAGAGGGCTACACGGTCGGCCGCGACGCCGGCAAGCTCATCCTCTCGACGCCGACGGCGATCTTCGAGGCCGACATCCTCGCCGATGTCGTCCAGGGTGAGCGGCAGGTCTCGGCGCGACCGACGGATATCGCCGACGGCTACAAGCTCGGCCAGACCCAAGTGGCGCAAGCGGGACAGCTTCTTGTCGGCAGCTATGGCGCGCTCGGGTGCATGGGCATTCACGACAGCGCGATCGTCATCGGAGGCGTCGAGGACATCACCCGAAGCCTCGACGCGTCCTCCGTCCTTCCCGCCAGCCGCAGCAACACGTTATGGTTTGATGCCTCCCGCCTCAACGACCAAAGGCTCGGCGGGCTCGACCTCGCCACGGGCGACTCCATCGCGATCGACAGCGGCCTGACGCTGGCCGATGGAGGCTCCCTCGACCTCATCGCACCTGTCATCGACATCAGAGCAGGCGTTACCGTTCGAGGCGGCAGTGTCACGGCAAGCAACCAGCTTGTGACGCGTGAAGCTCGGGGCGACTCCGTCGCCACACGGAACACCGATCTGTCCAAAGACGGCGGCTCGAGCGTGACGCTGCATTCGGGAATGACGATCGACACCCGCGGCATCTGGACGAACGCGCAGGTCGATCCGACCAATCTCTCCGGTCTCGCCTTCGTCGACGGCGGACGCGTCACGCTGCGCTCGACTGGCGACGTGACGCTGGAAGAGGGATCGCGGATCGACACCTCCTCCGGTGCCGCGATCCTCACCAACGGCAAGACCAAGGCCGGCAAGGGCGGAGACCTGTCGCTGCTCGCCGGCTACAACGGCGGCAGCGGCAACCTGACGCTGAACGGGACGATCACCGGCTATGGCGTTGAAGGCGGCGGCGCGCTGTCGCTGTCCACCGCGGGCCTCGTCGTGATCGGCGATGCCAGCTACGAGATCGGCGAGACATTGCCCGCCGGCAGTGTGACGCCGGCGGACGTGACGTTGACGGAAGCCTTGTTCATTCCGGCGGGGACGCCGCTTCCGGCCGCCTACAGCCAGACCTTCACCACGGTCGCGGCGGGCGCCACGCTGCCCACCGACGTGCCCTTCACCACGACCACAGTGGCGGCGGAGTGGGTGGTGCCCGCCGGCGCAATCAGCATCGCGTATGTAAGGCCTGGAACCTCGGCCGTGGTAGCGGCGCCGGCCGGCACCGTCATTCCTGCCGGCTCGACGGTGCGTGGATACAGCGTACAAACGCCTGTTCTGCCCGGAGGCTATGTGCTGCCGGCCAACGCCTTTCCCACGGGCCTGAGGCTGACCGCGCCGCAGGTCGTGACCTACATGCCCGGGATGCCCGCGCCGGTGGACGTGACCATCGCGGCCGGCACGGTGATCCGGGCGGGGACGCTTCTCCCGGTGGAAGCCCGGATCGCGCCGCCGGCTACGCTCAATCTCGCCGACGATGTTCTGAGCCGCGGATTCTCCAAGTATTCGATCAACGGGCAGAGCGGATTGCTCGTGGCATCGGGCGCCGCGGTTGCGCCGATCATGCCGATCTACCGGTTCGATACAGGTGTCTACGGTGTACCGACCGGCAGCGATCCGTCGGACGCGCTGAGCGTATGGCTGCCGGACGTCTATATCGCCGACCCAATAGCGACGACGCTCACCCAGCGCGGCGGCGTCGATCTCGAATTGCTGTCGGGCCGCAGCGTGGACGGCGACACCAGCTGGCTCTCGGGCGGCGGTGTGACGATCGCCCAGGGCGCGTCGATCGCCGTCGATCCCGGCCGCAAGGTCAACATCGCCAGCGGCGGGCAGATCAATATCGACGACACGATCACCGCCCATGGCGGCGAGATCACCGTCCTGAACGCCAACCGATTCAGCAATAAGGACGTCGGCGGGCTCTCGGTCTGGATCGGCGAGCATGCACGGCTCGACACCTCGGCGCAGGCGGTCACCGCGGTCGATGCCCGCGGGCGGGTCTATGGCGTGGTGCCGGACGGCGGCAAGGTCGTGCTCGGCAGCCTCGGCGGCGAGGACACGCTTTACGAGAACGCCTATCTGTCCGCCGACGCCTATGTCGTAGTGCGCGAAGGCGCGGTGATCGACGTCTCGGGCACCAGCGCCGAGCTCGACATCACAAACATAGGAGCGGCCGGACAGACGAGTTACGCGCGCCGCATTGTCGCCAGCAATGGCGGCAGCATCGTCCTGGATTCCTATCAGGGCATCTACAACGATGGCACGCTGCTCGCCCGTGCGGGCGGCGCGGGCGCCTCGGGCGGCATGCTGACGATCAATTTCGAAGCGCCGATCTACAGCTATGCCTCGGGCGACATCGTGCCTTCGCGCCTGCAGGCGGGTAGGGCGATACGGATCTCCCAGACAAGGCAGCGGAGCGCGTTGCCGGCCGATCTTCAGGTTGGTGCGGCCCATCAAGACCTCAGACCCGGCTACGCGAATCTCAGTGCCGAGCAGGTCGCGGAGGGCGGCTTCGGCACCCTGTCGCTGTTAGCGCGCACCGGAATCGTGTTCGAGGGCGACGTGAACCTTGCGGCAGGCCGCAGCATCGCGCTGCGCACGTCGGGCCTCTACAATTCCGTCAACGGCGCCCACGCGACGGTGTCCGCGCCTTACGTCAGTCTCGACGGACAGTTCATGCGAGAGGCCGGACTGTTCCAGGTGCTCCCCTCCATCCTGCCGGCCTATCCGGCGACGGGGACACTGACCGTCGATGGCGGGCTGATCGACGTCGCCAGCCGGATGAACGCCTATGCCGCGAAGCTGACGCTCGACAGCCGGAGCGACCTGCGGTTCATGACGGGGACGCTCGCCGTGACCGGCGATCTCGATCTGATCGCGCGGCGCATCTATCCGGTCACCGGCGCCAAGGCGGGCCTCTATGCCGGCACGGCGGTGGATATTAGCAGCCGGCCGACGATTCCCTTCGGCACTGAGAACACCAGCACGATCACGATCGGGCGGCACGATGATGCGCCGGTCGCCGCGCCCTATTCGGTGTTCGGCTCGCTCGGTCTGACGGCCGGGACGATCCGGCAGGGCGGCAATCTGCTCGCTCCGCTCGGCACGATCGCGCTCGCCGCGGCTGACCCGCAGATGGTGACGCGAGGCCTCGTCGAGTTCCTGCCGGGCAGCCTGACCTCGGTCAGCGCCAGGGGGCTCGTCATCCCCTATGGCGGCACGGTGGACGGCGTCAGCTTCACCGTCGACGGCAGCGAACAGGTGCCCTACGACCTCCTCACCGGAACGGTCGTGAAGGATGTCGACGGCAATTACGTCACTAACAGTCGCAGCGGGCGCCTCGGCATCACCGTGACGGGCACCAATGTCGTGAGCCATCCGGGCTCCGTGCTCGATCTGTCCGGCGGCGGCACGCTGGCGGGCGCCGCCTTCGTCTCCGGTCGCGGCGGCTCGGTCGACGCGCTGGTCAACGCGCTGGCCGACGCCAATCCCGGCTACGGCTACAGTTCATCTGGGAACCCGGTCTACGCCATCGTGCCGGGCGTCGACATCGCGCCGCCGGCCGGCGGCTACTCCACGGCCTGGACCGGCTCGGTGCCGGGCCTCGGCGAGCAGATCACGATCCCGGCCGGCGTGCCGGGGCTGCCAGCCGGTACTTACACGCTGCTACCGGCGAACTATGCGCTGCTGCCCGGGGCCTACCGCGTCGAGCTTGGCGCGCGGGGGACGACAGGATTTGCGGCGGCCCAGTCGCTGTCGAACGGGTCCTATCTGACGAGCGCGACGCGCGGCGTGGCCAACACCTCGATCGGCGACTCATTGCTGACCCGCGCCATCGTCACGCCCGGCGCGACTCTGCGCACCTATTCACAATACAACGAGCAGGGCTACGAGGCCTTCCAACTCGCGCAGGCGGCGACCTTCGGGACGGGCCGTCCGTTGATGGCGGCCGACGGCAAGTTCCTGACCCTCAATCTTTCGACATTGGCTACGGGCAGCGCGCCGCGCGTGGAATCGGCACTCATTTTCGACGGCTTCGCTGATTTCACGCCAGGCGAGGGCGGGTATGGCGGAACGTTGGCGGTCTCCGGCGGTGGCGGTGCCAACCGTTCGTACAACACCGATATGGTGATCACGGGAGGGGGCAGCACAACAATCCGCAGCAGCAGCGTCACGACCGTTGCCGCGTCCGAGATCGCCGACGTCGGAGCGCCTAACCTCTATGTCGGCTCCGCGCCCGGGGCCAGTTATACTGCTGGAAATCCGGTCTTCGAACTCACGACCAACGACGGCCTTGTCCGCTCGCTCATCTTGGAAAACGGGGTTGTGCTGACGGGCTCGCAGGTCATCCTTGCCGCAAACCAGGACATCACGGTGAAGTCCGGGGCGTCGGTCAATACGCTCGGCCACGGGCTGATGGCGCCGGACACGGTCGCCACCGGCTTGTTGTTCAGCGCGCCGGCCCTGCTGGCGGTCTCGAATGGCTCGATCTCCCTCGAACCGTGGCGGTTGAACACGACGTCGAGGATCACTCTCGAGGACGGCTCTTCGCTCTACAGCGAAGGCTCGATCGCCTTCACCGCCGGCCAGGGAGTTGTCATGCAGGACGGCGCCCGTTTCGGAACGCGCGATCTCGAACTGGCTCTGCCCTATATCAATATCGGCACCGCGGAGCAGCTTGCGGCCGCGGCGTCCGCCGGCATCCTGCCGAGCGGGCTGTCGCTCGATCAGGCGGTGCTCGATAGGCTGGTACAGGGCGATCCGGTCACCGGCGCGCCCGGAATGAAGAATCTTATTCTGGCGGCCGGAAACTCGGTCAACTTCTACGGCTCCGTGAATCTGTCCACGCTCGACGAGAACGGCGTGTCGGTCCTCGAAAGCTTCGTGCTGAGCACGCCCGCAATCTACGGCCATGGCGGTGCGAATGACAGCGTCACGCTGACCACCGATCGGCTGGTATGGTCGAGCCGTTCGCTGCGGACGGGTGCGACCGGTTCAGGCCAGCCGATCTATGGCCCTGCCGCGCCCGGCGCGATCATCGCAGACGGGCCGGGCACCGGCCACGGCATCTTCAATGTGGCGGCGCGCGAGATCGTCTTCGGCTATCTTGAGCAGTCGCGGCCGCTCAACACGGTCCAGTTCAACCGGCTGATGCTCGGCTTCGAGACGGTGAATCTCAACGCCTCCGAGCGCATCACCTCGAACAACCTCAATACGCTCGCCGTCTGGCAGACCGGGGGGAGCCCGACCTCGTCCTTCGATCCGGCCACCTATACCGGCGAGCAGGCAGCCTTGAACCTGGTCACGCCGCTGCTGACCGGCGATAGCGGCTCGGTGCTGTCGGTCTATTCCGGCGGCACATTGCGTGTCGTCGCCCCGCAGGGCGCGCCCGCCGGCGTCGCTTCGGCGGACTCGCTCGGCGCCACGATCAACCTCGCATCCGTCCAGGGGGCGGTCCAACTCGACACCACCGTCGCGCTGCCTTCCGGCAAGCTGACGGTGACTGCGGCCCAGACGCTTCAGATCGATGACGGCACACGCATCGACCTGGCGGGCCGCGCCATCCCCTTCAAGGACGTCACCAAATATTCCTGGGGCGGCGACCTCATTCTGGAGAGCGCGCATAGCAGCATCATCGTCCAGGGCGGCGCGACGTTCGACGTTTCCGCGGTGAACAACCATGCCGGTTCGGTCACGATGTCGGCGACCGACGGGGCCGGCGGCGGCGGCATCGTCTTCGTCAACTTGGACGGCACGCCGCTGCAGTCGATCGACGGCATGTTCAAGGGCTCGTCCACCGCAGGCTACGAGAGCGGCTCGTTCAAGCTCAGAGCGCACTTCATTGGCCCGACAGGCACCCAGAGCGAAAGCTTTGCGCGCATCAACACCGCCCTGAATGCAGGAGGGTTCTTCGAGAGGCGCGAATTCGCGCTCAAGCAAGGCGATCTCGCCATCGGCAACGAGGTGAGGGCGCGCAATGTCGTCGTGTCGGTGGACAATGGCAGCCTGACCGTCAACGGCCGGATCGACGCCAGCGGCGCGGCACCGGGCTCCATCCGGCTCTCGGCCAAGAACGATCTGACCATTGCATCCACTGCTGCGCTCGATGTGCATGGCACCGAACTGCAGACCGACAGCGACGGCGCCGTCATCGAGGCGAAGAACCGTGGCCGCATCGAGCTGACCGCGACGACCGGCTGGCTCCGGCTCAACCAGGGCGCCACGCTGGACCTGAGCTCGCCGGACGGTGCGAGGCGCGGCAAGGTGGTGCTCAATACCGGCCGCACGGGCGAGACGAGCGGCGACGCGCGGATCGATGCCGCGGGCCCGTTGACTATCCGTGGCGCGGCGGAGATCGCGCTGAACGCGTTCTGGACCTATTCGCCGACCGATGCCGACGGCAGCATCGTGCAGGACAATGGCGGTGCCGATCCGGTGGGGGCGGACGGCGTGCTCGGTCTTAACCAGATCGGTGCGCGCAATGTGCTCTTCATCGACGCGGCTTTGGCCAATGCCGGTCTCGCCGGCCGCACCGCCGGCCTGTCCGCTTATGGCGACGCCTATCATTTGCGGCCGGGCGTCGAGATTGGTGGCAATTCATCCTCGAACGGCAATCTCACGGTCAAGGGCAATCTTGATTTCGCGAGCCTGCGCACGTCGGACGAGACCTACAGTGCCACGGAATCCGGCTCGCTCGTCGTCCGCGCACCAGGCAACCTCACCGTGAACGGCAGCATCACGGACGGCTTCGGCAATCCTGTCGCGAATCCGAACGATGTGAGCAGCAGCACCGAGACGCTGACCAGCCCCCGGACGCTGACCGAGTCGATCACTGTCGCAGCAGCATCGAGCATTCCGCTCACAACGCTGAACTTCGACATCGTCCTTGCACAGGGCAATTCCGTTAAGCGCGGTGTCTCCATCCCGTTTGAGTTCACGGGTACGGGCAACATGGTCATTCGCGCCGCCGACACGCCCGGTGGCTGGACGTTGGAGGGGTCGATCAAGCTCGGCAACAACCTGTCGCTCGCAAATGTTGGAAACCGCAGCGTCGTGCTGCCGGACGGAACGACATACAACTCGAGCCAGACCATACCGGTGGGCACCATCCTGCCGGTCGGGACCGTCATCAATGTCGGTGACGCCATCCAAATGGTCATTCCGGGCAATTCGATCTACGGGGTCGGAACCCGGCTGCCAGGTTCGGGCGTAGCGACGCTTCCGGTTGGCACGGTCATTCCGAGGAATACAGACCTCGCCGCCGTCATCAATAACGCCAGGGTCGCACTGCAGGCCGGCCAGACGCTGCCCTCCGGCGCCGTCCTGCCGACGGGAACGACGATCGTCTCGTCGACGCCTATCGCCAACCATGCGGGCGCGCCGATGCTGGCGCCCGGCAGCCAATCCTGGTCGATCCGCCTCGTCAGCGGCGCCGACGGCACCAGCGCGGACACAAGTGCGGTGCAATCGCTCTCGGCGCTTGGGGCGGGCGGCAACATGCTGCTCTCCAACTCGCTCGTCAACGCGGCCGGCAAGGTCCTGCCGAGCGTGATCCGCACCGGCACGGGCGATCTCGATCTCATCGCCGGGCGCGACCTCACCCAGGACACGCCCTTCGGCGTCTACACCGCCGGCACCCAGATCGATGTCGGCGGCGCCTATGCCGGCGTCACCTCGCAGGGCGGCTATTTCATCGAAAACGGCGGCGATCTGACGATCGCGACCGGGCGCAATCTCACGGGCTCTCTCCAGGTGGACAATGTTGCGTCTGCGGGCCAGAATAATTACTCGGTCGGCAACTGGCTGGTGCGCCAGGGTGATGCCACGACGCCAGCGGCCTGGGGCATCCGCTTCGGGGCCTATGGCGGACTCAATGCCAACCTCTTCTATGGCTTCTCCGGCTTCGGCACGCTGGGCGGCGGTAACCTGGCGGTTGACGTCGGCGGTGATGCCGGCACGCTCGTCGCGATCGACAGTCCCGGCAGCTCGAACCGTGCCAGCACGGGCCTCATCTTCGCGGTGGGCGGAAGCGGCCGAGTCACCTCGGTGACGAAGACGCCGGACGGCGTCGTGACCGGCGGCACCTTGCTGCAGACCGGCGGCGGCGACCTCTCCGTCGATATCGGCGGTCGGCTGAACCCGCTCATCACATCCACCGCTACGGACGATCTCAACGGCTCCTTCACCAATGTGCGCGGCGACATCGCCGTCAAGGCCGGCGCCATCGGCTCGGCGCTGCTGGCCTATGGCGTCGGCGCGCCGAACGATCCGCGGGCCGTCGACCTCTATCGGGCGACGATGCTCCAGACCGATGGCGGCGTCGGCGGGCCGGTGGTCGTCATCGGCGACGGATCGGCCAGCCTGCAGGCGCGCGGCGACCTCGTCTTCGGCGGCGCCGGAGATCCCGGCATGATCTATCCCACCGGCATTTCCGTCATTGGCCCGGCCTTCTCGCTGTGGCGCCCGGATACCGCGATCACGCTGTTCTCCGCGGGCGGCAACATGGTGCCGCTGAATGCCTCGAGCCCCAGCCAGAACGAAATATGGGGCAGCGAGGACCAAACGAACCGCGCCATGCTGCCGCCGATCTTCGAGGCGGTCGCGGCGCATGGCAGCCTGTACTGGGCAGGTTCGCGGCGGATCGAGCTGGCGCCGTCCCGCGACGGCTATCTGGAACTCCTGGCCGGCGACTCGATCTATGCGGCGGCATACGAATTTGGTAGCTTCAGCGATCCTGTCGCGGCCGCCTGGAGCGTGTCCGGCGCCCAGACCGATCCCAATTCGATCCCCAATCCGTTCCGGCCGGGATCGAGCAACTCCTATTTCCAGTTCCAGTCGGACACCGTCACCACCAACCTGCACGCGGGCGACGACAAGCTCATCCGCGTCTATGCGATGACTGGCGACATCGTCAATTTCACGCTCGGCGATCCCTCGCCGCAATACGTGAACGGCGAATATCTGCCGCGTTACCGCGCAGCCATGCCGGCCCGCATCTACGCCGGGCGCGACATCGTCAATTTCGGCAAGAACGCCTATCGCAGCCAGTTGGGTGACGCGGTCTTCAAGGACACGCCAAGCCTGATCCTGAACAACGACGCAACCGATGTCTCGATCATCGAGGCCGGCCGCGACATCCTCTACGCTCAGGTGCAGGTCGCCGGCCCGGGCTCGCTGGAGGTCAAAGCCGGACGCAATCTCTATCTCGGCGACAAGGGCTCGATCGTCTCGATCGGCGCTCTCGCCGCAGGCGACACGCGCCCCGGTGCGTCGATCCTGATGCAGGCGGGCGCTGGCGCCGCGGGTCCGAACTATGCGGGTCTCTGGGCCTATCTCGATCCGGCCAATCTCGCTGTTGTCGGCACGCCGCTTGCCGATCAGCCCGGCAAGGTCGCCAAGACCTATGAGCACGAACTGATGGCCTGGCTGGCGGAGCGCTACGGCTTCGCGGCATCGACCGTCGCGGACGCGCGCGCCTACTTTACGGCGCTCGCGCCCGAGCAGCAGGCGATCTTCCTGCGCCAGGTCTATTTCGCCGAGCTCAAGGCCGGGGGCCGCGAATACAACGATCCGGAAAGCAGCCGCTTCCAATCCTATCTGCGCGGCCGCCAGGCGATCGCGGCTCTGTTCCCTGAGGAGGGCGCAAACGGCAATCCAATCACATACGCCGGCGATATCACCATATTCGGAGGCTCCGGCGTGCGCACGCTTTACGGCGGCAGCATCCAGATGCTGACGCCGGGCGGCCAGCAAGTGGTGGGTGTCGAAGGCCAGGTGCCGCCGGCGTCGTCGGGCCTCATTACCCAGGGGCAGGGCGACATCGCGCTCTATTCCAAAGGCTCGATCCTGCTTGGCCTGTCCCGCATCATGACGACCTTTGGCGGCGACGTCCTCGGCTGGTCGGCGGAGGGTGACATCAACGCCGGCCGCGGCGCCAAGACCACGATCGTCTACACGCCAGCGCGGCGAGTCTATGATGATTATGGCATGGTCACTTTGTCACCGGCCGTGCCCGGTTCGGGTGCGGGCATCGCATCGCGCAGTTCGGTCCCGGGCGTTCCCGGCGGCAGCATCGACCTCATCGCGCCCTTGGGCACCATCGATGCAGGCGAAGCCGGCATCCGTTCCGGCGCCGACGTCAACCTCGCGGCGCTGCAGATCGTCAACGCCGCCAACATCCAGGCGCAGGGCAATGTCACCGGCGTGCCCACGGTGCAGGCGCCGCCGGTCGCGGCATTGGCCTCCAGCAGCAATATGACGGCAGCGACGCAGCAGGCTCAGCCGGCCGCGCCCAGCACCAGCGATCGTCCGTCGATCATCATCGTCGAGTTCCTCGGCTTCGGTGGAGGCGAGGGCGGCCCCAACGGCGATCAACGCAGGAAGGATGATGAGCGCAGCAGCCTTGAGCCGCAGGATTACCAGCCTGACAGCAGATTTCAGGTTGTTGGCAATGGCGAACTGACCGAGGAGCAAAAGAAAAAGCTGACCACGGACGAAAGGGGAAGGCTGTAGGGTTTGTCGCTTCGCTTCGCTCTGCCATGCGATGATCTCATCCTCGAACCAGACCCTGCGGTTTGGGCTGACGTAAGTCGATCGCGGAAATCGGCCCGCCCCATTCGATAGCCACCGTCATTGCGAGCGCAGCGAAGCAATCCATGCCTCCACAAGCGGTGCTATGGATTGCTTCGCTGCGCTCGCAATGACGATGTGGTTGCTTTGGGTGCGACAAATCAACCCGACGGGCAAATCAGCCGAAAGTCTGTCCAGCCCTTCGCGCGAAAATAAATCGCTTAACCCGTCGGGCAAATCATCGCTATGACTCCGCGCGTCTCACGGCGGATGAGGGGCGGCTCGCGATCGTCACGAACGTTGCGGTGAGATGCGGTGGACGCGATGGGTGTGACTGACGAGCGCGCACATCACGGACGGCGAAGTCGTGTGGTCCTGGCGCCCCGACGCTGGCGCTAAGTTCTGCTCGTTGAGCAGAG
>NZ_PSRR01000098.1 GCF_004296405.1 Bradyrhizobium sp. Leo170 | reverse complement strand
CCAAGCGCAACAAAGGAACCGCACCGTGACAGCCTCTCTTGACGGCGAAATTCGTGGCGGACGCCATCACATGCAGGTCCGCGTCTATTTTGAAGATACCGATTCTGGCAAGATTGTTTATCATGCAAATTTTTTGCGGTTCATGGAACGCGGCAGAACGAATTACTTGCGCCTGCTCGGAACCAATCAGCAAGCGCTGCTCGAAGAAGCGTGGAACGATGCTCCCGGCTTTGCCTTCGTCGTCCGTTCGATGACAATCGATTTTCTAAAGCCTGCGGTTTTGGACGACGTGCTTGATGTCGTCACGCTCCCACAAGAAGTGAGAGGCGCGTCAATTGCCTTGCTGCAGGAATGCAGGCGCGGAGACGATCTCCTAGTCACGGCGCGTGTACGCGTGGCGTTTATCGCAGGCGGAAAAGCGCAGCGCATTCCCAAGGCGCTGCGGCTTGCTATGGAGGGGCATAGATAAATCTGCTCCTCGTTCACGCGTTGGCCGTCCATCGACCCAATTGCGACATCGTCAAACCAGTGTTTTCCGGCATCGTCTATCACGCCAATTATCTGCGCTTCATGGAGCGCGGCCGTACCAACCATTTGCGGCTGATGGGCGCCGAGCAGCATGCGCTGTTCGCGGAGACCGAGGTGGAGACGCCGGGCTTTGTGTTCGTCGTGCGCTCGATGGAGCTCGACTTCCTAAGGCCCGCGCGGATGGACGATGTGCTCGACGTCGTGACCTGGCCGGTCGCGGTGAAGGGCGCCTCGATCACGCTGGCGCAGGAAGTGCGGCGCGGCGAGGACTTGCTGGTCAAAGCGCAGGTGCGCGTCGCCTTCATTAGTGAGGGCAAGGCGCAGCCGATTTCGAAAGCGCTGCGGCTGTTGTTGAAGGCCGATGTGGCTTGATCGCAGCACCAACCTTGCAGCCCGGATGGAGCGAAGCGCAATCCGGGACTGCCGTATCCGCGTTTGCGACAACCCCGGATTACGCTTCGCTCCATCCGGGCTACGGGTGCGTGTTACGCCGCCGCCTTGTGGCGCGCGATCTCGGCCTTGTAGAGCTCGAACTCCTCCGCGATTGCTTTTGCCACGGAAGGCCGTGCGCGCAGGCGCTCATAGTAGGCCTTCAGCGCCGGCCATTTTGCCAGTTCGACCGGCGGCGTCGCCATGGTCCAGTTGATGACGGTGACGAGATAGGCATCCGCCACGCTGAAATGGTCGAGCAGGTATTCGCGCCCCTTCAGATAGTTCTCGAGATAGTCGAGCCGCGAAAGGTTCTTCTCCACCACATAGGTCTTCGCGTCCTGCGGCGCCTTCTTGTCCAACAGCGTCACGAACAGGCCCTTGTGCAGTTCAGTGCCGATGAAGCAGAGCCACTGATGCAGCCGGCTGCGCTCCATGCCGGCGCCGGTACCGAGATTCGCCTGCGAGAAGCGGTCCGCGACATATTGCAGGATCGCGGCGTTCTCGGTCAGCACTGCGCCGTCATCGGTGCGGAGCGTCGGCACCAGCCCGAGCGGATTGACCTCTGTGAAATCCGAGCCGTCCTTCAGCACCGCCTTGGTCTTCGGATCGACCTCGAGATAGTCGGCGCTTGCGCCCGCTTCATACAGCGCGATGCGGGTCGCCATCGAGCAGGCGAGCGGCGAGAAATAAAGCTCCATGGATGCCTCCTTGGCGGTTCGGCCCGGCAGCCGGGCCTCGTGTTGATTTTTGTACTGTTCTGCATAGTATAGTTTCGGTCAAGGAATTTTCTGCGAAATGGTACAAAAAAAGAAGAAGCTGCCATCTGCTGCCAAACCACCGGCTGGCAAAAAGGCTGACGCCGCTGAGCCGAAGCGGCGCGGCCGGCCGCGCGCCTATGAGCCCGATGTCGCGCTCGGCAAGGCGCTCGACCTGTTCCGCAAGCGCGGCTTTGCCGCGACCTCGCTCGACGACCTCAGTGCCGCGACCGGCATGAACCGGCCGAGCCTCTATGGAGCATTCGGCGACAAGCGCGAGCTCTACATCAAGAGCTATCGGCGCTACCGCGATGATGCGCGCGCTGCGATGGTCGACATCTTCCGGGAGGAGTTGCCGATCCGCGAAAGGCTGATGCGCATCTATGCGGTGGCGCTCGATATCTATCTTTCCGGCGATTCTCCGCGCGGTTGCTTCACGGTGGTGACGGCAGCCTCCGACGCGGTCGCCGATCCCGAGATCCGCGCTTTGGCGCTCGACGGCTTCGTCGAGCTCGACAAGGCTTTTGCCTCGTGCTTCCGCCGCGGTAAGGAAAAGGGCGAGCTATCGCCGGCGGCTGACGTTACCGCGCTCGCGCAACTCGCCTCCGCCACGCTCCACACCATCGCGCTGCGCGCGCGCGCCCGTGTCTCGCGCAAGGAATTGGAAGCCCTCGTCAATGGTGCCATCGACGTGATGTGCCGCTAAGCGTCGCATAGTCCATCGTCGTCCCAGAGCGTTTTCGAGCGAGGCATGCCCTCGGACCTGATCCGAGGGTGGACGCCGGTTCGCATAGCGATCAAGTTTACGCAGATCGCGTAGGCTTATCTGCGCAGAAAACGTGTTAGAATAGAAGGTGTGCGACGACCAATATTACGTCTGCAACCCTTTAAAACAGAAATGAAACAGCGCCGTCACCGCACCTCTCCATCGTTGGCGATGCGAGCAGGTGAAGATGACGAGCTACCCGGTCAGAACACTCCTGCTTGCGCTGATTACTCGGTCACGGTGCGAGATGATCGAACATCTCCCTCTCTGAAAAAGGAGCAAAAATGGCCCGAATTGTCTCAATCTGTTTCGGACTGATCGCCTATGCAATCTTCGTGGGCACAATTCTTTATGTGATCGGCTTCGTCTTCGGCGCGGTCGTGCCGAAAGACATCGACTCAGGGCCCGCCACGCCAACGCTCGAGGCGGTGATCATCAATCTTCTGCTCTTGTCGCTCTTCGCTCTCCAGCACAGCGTGATGGCCCGCAGGTCATTCAAGCAGTGGTGGACCCGGTTCATTCCAAATGCAATCGAGCGAAGCGTGTATGTCCTTCTCGCCAGTCTGGCCCTGATCTTGCTGGCTTGGCAATGGCGCCCGATTCCCGCGATAATCTGGAGCGTTGCGGATCCGACCGCCGCCATGGCGCTGCAAGGGCTGGCACTGTTCGGCTGGTTCATCGTGCTGTTCGCCAGCTTCCAGATAAACCACTTTGAGCTGTTCGGACTGAAACAGGTGTTCGCAAATCCAGCCGCCAGCGCTGTCGGCTCTCGTTTCAAGACTCCATTTTTGTACAGACTGGTACGCCATCCACTCTATCTAGGCTTCATCATCGCGTTCTGGTCGACGCCAACAATGACGGCTGGGCACTTTCTATTCGCGGCCGTCGCAACAGCCTACATTTTCATTGGCGCCAGCCTGGAGGAGCGCGATCTGATTGCGCTGTTTGGCGATCAGTATCGGCAGTATCGGGAGCGAGTCGCAATGCTGGTGCCCTGGCCTCGCTCCATCAAAGCCGATCGCTATACAACCGAGCCTAACGCCAGCGACCGCTGAGGCGACCGAGATATCCGCGACCAAAGCAGAACAAGACGTACCCGCGTCGCTCGATGCGAGAGCCTGCGCGGGTCGTCATTCTCCCTTTATGCTGCCTCCAGACTTGTCCGTAGCGCCCCCCGTGAAGAAACTCTCTTCGAGATCGGATAGGAAAGCATCCACCAGTCGGCCACGATGGCGGAATGCTTTATGGCTTGCACCACTCTTGCTGGCCTCATTGACTCTGCTGACGGATCGTGCAGCCGCGGCGGAACAGGTGGACCCTACGCCGCGGATCGCCATCATTTCGGCATACACCCGCGAATGGCGCGTGCTCAAGAATGCAATGAGCGCGACCCGGACGGAGGTCATAGCGGACGCGACTTACATCGTGGGTCAACTCGAGGGAAAAGATGTCGTTCTCTTCCTCAGCGGCGTGTCAATGGTCAACGCGGCCATGACCACGCAGGGCGCAATTGATCATTTCAAGATCAGGCGCATCGTCTTCTCCGGAATTGCCGGCGGCATCAACCCCAGTCTTTCAGCAGGGGATGTCGTCGTGGCCGACCGCTGGTCTGAATATCTCGAATCCGTCTTTGCCCGGAAAGCCGGGGCCGGCTGGTCGGTACCGAACTGGCTCGGCAAGACGCTGCCGAACTACGGCATGATCTTCCCCCGTGCGGTAGGAATTGCTCATCCGGGAGAGCGCGAGCCGGAAAAGCGCTTCTGGTTTGACGTCGATCCGACCATGCTGGAGACCGCGCGTTCGGTCGCGACGAAAGTCGAGCTGAAGGCCTGCTTAAAGCCGGCTGTCTGCGGAACCACGCGTCCCCGTGTCGTCATTGGAGGCGCCGGCGTCTCCGGCCCGGCGTTCATTGACAATGCCGAATTCCGCAAGTGGATCTATGACACCTTCAAGGCCAACCTCGTCGACAATGAAAGTGCGCCAGTCGCCCACGTGGCCTATTCGAACCACATCCCCTTCATAGCCTTCCGAGGCTTGTCGGATCTGGCCGGCGGCGATGCCGGCGAAAACACGGAGAATGAGCTCGAACACCTGGCTTCGGACAACGCCGCCACCGTGGTCAAAGCATTTCTCCACGCTCTCCCAGCTCAAGAGCCTTCTGAGCGCCGCCCTGGCGAAGCGAGCAAATAACATAGACCTGTAGCTGCGCAGGGAGGAATGCGGGCTCTCGCCAACCATGCGCGAGACGTGCTCGCGGTCTCATCTCATTTTTTTCTCATGACCGCATCATGACTTCGGCATCGCCGACCTTTACCCAGAAGCCAGGCCTGCCGCGCAACGTCGTGGTGGTGATACCTGCAGACCTATCGGGCGCTCTCTGGAGAGCGCCCGCGTGTTGAAGAACAGGGCCGACTACTGGCCCCGATAAGCCTTAATCTTTTCCTCGACCTCTCTCTTCACGGCCTCAAGGTTGAAGCTCGCCGGCGCCTGCATCGGAGGGTAGTCGATGGCCGTTTGCGCCAATTTGGCAACCTCTTGCTGAACAAGCACGAAGCGCCAGAATTCGCGGGCCATGAAATCATTCATGTAACCTCCGCCCATATTGTTCAGGCTTTCGCCGCGGATTGACGGCGTCCGCTCAAACGGGTCTTGGCGGATGTTGACCATGGTCGGCATATCGGTGGTGTCCTTCTCGCCCGGCCACCCGTGTGGCTGCTGGAAGAACTGAAACTTGAAGTTATCGTGGCGAAGCGCACCGAGAAGCGGACCGGCGAAATAGAAGATCTCATGGCGGACGGAGGGACCCTTGCCCGTCAGCAGATCCATCTGATTGTAACCGTCGAGGTGGTTCTTGTAGGTGCGGCCTTCCAGCGTCACGCCCTTGAGAAGCTGGTCGGTAATGTTCGGGTTTCCCGCCGCAGCGGTAAGTGTCGGGAACCAGTCGAGCCCAGAGAAGATTCCATTCTCGACCAACCCCGGCTTGATGCGGCCCGGCCAGCGAATGATGGCCGGCACGCGGAAGCCGCCTTCATAGCTGGTCCCCTTGGTGGCCTTGAACGGGGTCATGCCGCCATCCGGCCAGGTGAACACCTCGGCGCCGTTGTCCGTTGTGAAGATGACAATGGTGTTGTTGGTTTCGCCGATGTCATCGATATGCTTGAGCAGGGCGCCCACGCTGTCGTCGAGCTGCGCCATGCCGGCTTCCTCGAGACCGTAGTTCGTGTCGTTGTTCTGCATCGCGCTGTACTTCTTCGACAGGAACGTCCAGACGTGCATGCGCGTCGTGTTGTGCCAGACGAAGAAAGGTTTGCCGTCGCGCTTGGCCTTATCCATGAAGTCACTGGACGATTTGACCAACACCTCGTCGAAGGTGGTCATGTCGTACTTCGGCTTCAGGAACGGCAGATCATGCATATTCGGGACGTTCGACATGTCGGGGAACGGCGGCAGCGGCCCCTCGTCGACGATCCTTTGCTTGCCGATCTTGCCCCAGCGCGGCATCTCGGTGGGGTCGTCATTATCCGTCGCGTAGCTGTGGATCAGGCTGCGCGGGCCATACTTGTCGTAGTAGTCCTGGTTGGCGGGGAACGAGTACCAGTACGGATCAGACATCGCGTCGAGGTGATATAGATATCCGAAGAATTCGTCGAAGCCGTGCACCGTCGGCAGATATTTGTTGAGATCGCCGAGGTGGTTCTTGCCGAACTGCCCCGTTGCGTAGCCGAGCGATTTGAGCACGGTGGCGAGTGTCACGGCTTGGTCCGGGATGCCAACATCGGCACCGGCCTGACCGACAGTCGTTAGCCCCGTGCGGATTGGTAACTCGCCAGTGATGAAGTTGGCGCGCCCTGCTGTGCAGCTCGCTTCGGCGTAGTAGTCGGTGAACATCATGCCTTCGGACGCCAGCTTGTCGAGGTTTGGCGTCTTGCCGGACATCATTCCGCGGTGATACGCGCCGACGTTGAACCAGCCGACATCGTCTCCCATGATGACAAGAATGTTCGGCGGCCGTTGCTGCTGCGCGGCCGCCGGTGGTGCGGCCGCCACCAACACGGCTGCGAACAGCGCAAGTACGCCGATCCAAAGGGTCCTTCGGATACTCATGACCTGTTCCCTTCCTCGAACTGATGTCGATTGCAATACATAGCACCTCTCGGAGCGCACCGTGCAGCGAGCGCATCCGAGCGAGCCTTCCGCCTCTTGCTCTTCAGCCTATTAAAGGTGGCCTGACCGCGACTATGCACTTCCGGCAGATCGCATCCCGAGGTAGGGCCTCAGTTTGCGGGTATGCGCGTCAAGGTGCCCACCACGGCCTCCGCAGTCTCCAGCGCTCCCTCCACCCATCCCTGGTTGGTCGACCAGGCCTCGCCGACGATGTGCAGCGCCATTCCGGGCACCGGCGCCGCGATTGTCTTCATGAGCTCCCAGCTCTTCACGCCCTGATTCCAGGTGTGCCAGGCGCCACCGTACGGATCTTCTTCCCAGTTCATGAAGCCGACCGACAGCGGTGCTGGCATGGGCTGATCGAGCCCGTGCACGACACCGATCTGGCGGCGGACTTCTGTCGCCACGGGGCCATCAGGATCGAGCACGGTGAATCCGCTGGCGGCCGGCTGCTCCAGGCGCCGCAAGCCGGCCCAGTAATCGAGCTGCGGATGATCGAAATAGCCCATGGTCAGGTGGCCTGTCGCGCCTGCCGGCCGGTCAGGCTCGGTGCCGAAATAATAGATCTGCCGGATCGGCAGGTCGGTCGTCGCCCGTCCGCTGGTCAGACCGAGCGGACGCCACCAGGGCTGCTCATGGGCGACGAAGACCTTGCCAAGCGGCCGCGGCGTCACGGTTGCAAGCAGAGCTGCAACGCGTGGTTCTTTCAACGCGGCGCAGTCGCCGATGAGTTCGATCGCCCGGCGTGGCAGCGCAAGTACGACACGGCGCGCACGAACGGCGCGCGGTCCCTCAGGCGTTGCAAAGACGAGTTCGTGCAGGCCATCGCCTGTCTGGGCCGGACCGCGCAGTGACACCAACCTGTGCTGATGATAAAGCGTGCTGCCTTCGCGCACGATGGCGGCCGCAAGCGCGTTCGGCAAGGCCTGCATGCCGTCCACCAGGGTTTTCTCGGTGGCGCTGTTGGTATACTCGACCACCAGCGACAATGCGTCGGCGGCATTCCAGTTGCTCACGACTGCACTGTAGCCAATCCCCATCTCGATGAACTGCAGCGCCTCATCCGATAGGAATCGGCCAAGCAGATTGCGAAAGCCCCAGTCGATCAATGGAAAGCCGTCGAGAGTGAGCGACTCTTTCATCTTCACCCAGTCATCGGGTGAAAGGTGCTTCATGGAAGGCATCACCCGTTGGACGGCTTTGACGATCAATTCGAACGGATCGAGATAGAGCTCGTCCGGGCGCAGGCTGTAGGGGAGGGGTTGCTTCTTTGCGATGTCGCCGGCACGCCACTGCTTGCCGCGGGAATAGAAGATGCTCTCCGAGTTGCCCGTGGTGAACTCGCGAATCTTCAGACCGAATTTTGCCGCGAGCGACGTGATGAGCGTGTGGCTGGAAAGAAAGCGCATCCCGCCGAATTCTGCGGCGAGGCCGGTAGTCCCCGGCATGGTCACGCTGAATAGGCGACCCCCGACGCGCGCGGAGGCTTCGAACACGGCAATGCCGCCGGGAGGCTGGCCGCAACCGAGCAGGCGCCACGCGGCGTAGAGGCCGCCAACCCCGGCGCCGACGATAGCTGTGTCCAAGGTGTCACCGGTTGATCGAGATGGATCGTTGCTGTTCATTGCGGGCATTCCTGTCAAATCGAACGATTACGACGCTGCGCGGCCCCAGATGAAGAGTACGCGAGCGATCAAGCGCGCCCCAAGTCTTCCTCTGTCACTACGATAATATTTCTACGCATCGGAATTCGGCTACCGACGAAACATCGCATCGTCATATCTGAATAACTCCACACCACGCGACTGACCAAGTTCGGGGAAGACAGTCTGGTCCGCGTGTGCCTTCGAGATCAAACCGAACCGGTCAAATGCAATTCGGAGTCCGGCGGACCCTGATGCCCTACACTCGCGCGCCGTGACGATCCGGTCCGGCCGGGGAGCCGAGCTAGAACGCAAGTCACATTGATCCTCAACAGACATTTGGTCAGTCCGCTGAGTTCAGGAAAGATGCAATGTTTCGACCGTAACCGAATTCAGATGGGTAGAAATATTTCCGTAGTGAGAGGGGGAAGATCTGGGGCGAGCCTACGACCCGTAGCTGTGCCGGTAGCAACGCGTGAACACTGGTTCGCTTTACGTTTGGAAGAAAACTCTGGCGACTCCAGGGGCCAGGTCGCTCCTAATGCCGGACATGACAAAAGTTAAAGGTCCTGCGTCCACAATGGCAACAGAGCAGCCGGAACGATTGGCGCAGCGGTCTTGCCGAAAATTCTTGCGTTTATTGAGTTTGATTGCTCGCGCAATCTGTCAGCGTCTGCTTGACGCCCTTCGTGCTCACGCAAATCCGCGAGATTGTTCAACAGGATTGCCAATGTTGGGGTTTCTGTCCCGGCGCCGGAGCGCAACAACCCGATCGCCCTGGTGAAGAGCGCTTCAGCTTCGTCGGTCCGACCCAATTGAAGTAGCAGCAGCGCCTTGTTGTTCATGATGCATGCGAGTGCGGGGCTGTCTTCACCAAGCGCGCTTACCAGAATCCCGTTTGCTTCGTCGTAAAGTCCTTCGGCCTCCTTTGGCCGCCCCATGGCGATATAGAGCGATGCGAGCCGACCGAGACTTCCTGCAACTGCCGGATGACGGGGGCCAAGAGCCTTGCGATAAATCGCGAGCGGGCGTGCGTAGTATTTCTCAGCGTCGCCGAACTTGCGGCGCATTTGATAAACTTCCGCGATGCTGGACAATGTGTCGGCGACAATAACAGCATCCGGCCCCACGACGCGCTCGCAGATTGCGAGTGCCCGTTGAAGGAGCTCTTCCGCGGAGTCGGCGTCCCCCATTATGATGCGTAGCTCAGCGACCGCCTCAAGTGCCGGCACGATAGCGACATTGTCCGGGCCAAACCACTTCTCCTTGATTTCCAGCATTTTCGACGCGTATCCACCAGCCTCCTCGAATTGACGCTGGGCCATCGCGAGACGAGCAAGGTCCGCGTAACTGTCCGCCACCTCGGTATGGTTAGTTCCAAATGTGGACTGGCGAATCGCGAGGGCCCGGCGGAAGAGCCGATCAGCCTCTGCGAACTCCGCACGATCCTGATGGATCATTGCCAGCGGCAACAAGGCTCGCACGACGTAGATGTGGTCAGGGCCAACGGCCTTCTGGTAGATGGCGAGCGGACGGTCAGCAAGTTGTGCCGCATCGGCAAAACGGCCTTGTCTGCGCAAGACCCGTACCAGACTGACCAAGGTGTCGGCAATTTCGTAGTGATCGGGTCCCAGGAGTCTCTCTCGGCCTGCCAGTACCTGACGCAACATCTGTTCTGCCTCGGGGAAGCGACCGAGACCGTCGAGTGTCAACGCCAAGGCCTGCATGTCACCAAGAGGATGGCGTTCCCCAGATCCAAATGCTGCTTCACGAATGGCGAGAGAGCGCCGAAAGAGGGGCTCCGCTTCGATGTAGCGGCCTTGCCAACGATAGAGGGCACCCAGATGGTACAGACTTTCTCCAATCGCGGGATCGCTGGGCTGGAGTCGCGCTTCGCGGATGGACAGGGCACGACGCAACAGCGGTTCCGCGTCGGCAAAGCGGCTTTGCATGCGGTAGTTCGTTCCGAGGTACACCAAGCATAGCGCGAGGCCAAGCTCATCTCCAGGAGCGTTTTTTTCCTGGATGGCAATGACTCGCTTGTACGTGACTTCAGCCTCGCTGTAGCGCCCCAAATCCTGGTACAACATGCCCAGAGACGCGAGCGCGTGACCCACCTGGAGTTCGTCAGCCGGCCACACTTTCTCCCGCAGCGCGACCGCTCGCTTCATTGCGGTCTCAGCTTTGGAAAAATCCATTTCGTCCCACCATAATTTCCCGAGTTCGAATGCGGCGTAGGCGGCAACAGCTTCGGTGCCGAGGCGATTGTCGGTGACTTCGAGTGCTGCGCTGAAATGCTGTTCTGCTTTGGGCAACTGGCGCTGTAAGACCGCAATAGATCCGAGCAGAGAATGCATCCGTGCCGTGAGCACACTGTAACGTCCGAACACCTGATCGCGAATTTTCAGCGCTCGCTCGGCCGCCCTCCAGGCCTCGTCGTATTTTTGCTGGTCCCTGTAAAAGATCGCGCGCCATTCAAGGACATAGGACGCTTCGAAACTCTGCGGCCCCTGCGCCTGCTCCACAGCCCGCAGGGCCTTCTCATAAAGCGCGTCGGCTTCGGCCGGCTTGTTGGCCTTGGCCAAACCGTCCGCCTGACGAACCAACACGTCGGGTCTGGGCAACAAAGAACTCCGCGGCGCGCTGCCGTTCGGTTTCGCCAGCAAATGCAATCGGCGGCCCGGACGCCGTCACAATTGCCATTACGTAGATGAGATGGATCGCAATTCCGCGAGAAGCCTGCAACATAAATGGCAACTCCAATGGTTTCCCATTTTCGTGGGAATTTGAAAATCGCAATCTAGGTGTAATTTATCTGTTGCACAACCGTGTACCAATTCAGCTTTTCGGCGGATAAGGAGAGACCAGCCGCCCTACCTGCGGGCATTCCAGTTAACAGTGTTGCGCTCCATAGCCGTTGGGCTTGCGCGCGTCTGTGATTGTTTCGCTGTTCAAAGCGCAAGGCTGTCTGACTGCGCCCAAGTTCTCGGCCTACCTCCGACAACCGATATGGGATATGGTGAGAGCTGAAGCGCGGTTTAGCTCAGGCCGGACTTGGAAGTGCCTTTGGTGCCGGAAGCTCGTCAGCCTTCCCCCAGCCGACGTGGATGGTGACTGAATCCTTCGACGGCTGCGGGCCAAAAGCGGTCAAGACCCACCTGCACCAATGGCGTCTATGAAGCGGGGAAGTGACAAGCGTAGCCCGTTCGCCCAACGCTGAAATAATACTGTAGCTGGAGAACGGCCATTTCGGCCGCAGACGTTTGCAATTCGCGAATCGCGAGCACCAGGAAAAGCGGCGTCAGGTGAATTCTTTGCGTTTGTTCAGTGTAGCCTGGCGCGGACAACTTTGGTTGAAACGAAGGAGAGCGCCATGACGGCAGATCGATCTGTTGCCGCTGCTGCGGCCAAACTAGGCAAAACCTTCACGGGGCAACTCCTCAAGCCCGCAGATGCAGGCTACGAGGAGGCAAGGAGGGTGCACAACGGGCTGGTGGACAAACGTCCGGCGTTGATCGTGCAATGCCATAACCCGGCAGACGTGACCGAGGCGATCAAGCTTACGCAAGAGCTGGGCCTCGAGGTGGCGGTTCGCGGCGGCGGCCACAATGTGGCAGGACGCGCGACGACCGATGGCGGCGTTATGATCGACTTGGCGCCGATGAAAGCGATTCAGGTCGATCTCAAGAACCAAACGGTCCGCGCGCAGGGCGGGGCGACCTGGGCCGATCTCAATCGGGAGACGCAAAAGCACGGCCTCGCAGTGACGGGCGGCGTTGTCTCGAGCACCGGGGTCGCGGGGCTCACTCTCGGGGGCGGTTTGGGCTGGTTGATGGGCAAGTATGGGCTCGCCCTCGACAATCTTTGCTCCGTCGACCTCGTCGACGCCAAGGGCAAAGCCATGCGGACCGCCAAGGACGAAGAGCCCGACCTGTTTTGGGCCGTGCGCGGAGGAGGCGGCAACTTCGGCGTGGCAACATCATTGGAATATCAGCTCTATCCGATAGGCCCGACTGTCACGGGCGGCTTGCTCGCGTACCCGTATGACCACGCCCGCGATGTGCTGAGATTTTTCCGCGAAAGCACTGCGTCCCTGCCTGATGAACAGACATTGTTCGCCGCCTTCACTCATGCGCCCGATGGCTCCGGCGCCAAGCTGGCGGCGATGGTGACGAGTCATTGTGGTTCGCTTGCCGCCGGCGAAAAGGCGGTATCGCCACTCAAGCAATTCGGATCTCCGATACTGGATGCGGTTGGTCAGATGACCTACTGCGACCTCAACGGCATGCTCGATGCCGGCTATCCAAAGGGGGCATTCAATTACTGGAAATCGACCTTCCTGAGACAGTTGAGCGATGATGCAATCGACACCATGATCCAGTGCTTCGCGCGCTGTCCGAGTCCGATGGGGCAGCTTCTGCTCGAGCACATCCACGGTGCGGTTGCGCGGGTTGGCGCCCAGGATACGGCCTTCCCGCATCGAGCGAACGGCTACAACTTCATCGTATTGTCTCAATGGACCGAGCCGGCAATCACCGACCAGTGCATCGCCTGGGCGCGTGAGACATATGCGGCGATGGAGCCCTTTGCTGCCGCTGGCAGATATGTGAATTACCTCGGCGACGATGAGCCTGGCGACGCGGTTTCGGCCGCCTATGGGCCAAACTACCGGCGTCTTCAGGAACTGAAGACAAAGTACGATCCGAAAAATTTCTTCCGGATGAACCAGAACATTCGGCCATTGGGCTGAAGCCCGGCCCGGAGGCGGCGAAGTGCCATGTTTGCAACCGCGCCTGGCCTGAAGGGCCAGGCCAGCAGCCCGGGGCCAAATGCCGTCGATGCTGCTTCCAGCCACTGATCGATTTCTGCGCGCAACAAGCCGACACGGCATTTGCGACGATTGCGGCTAAAGGCTGGTTGTTCTCGCCAGTGAAGAAAGCTGCGGTCTCGCTGGCCGCCACAATCTTTACGCGACGCGTACCGGCTCATCACGTACAGAGAGCGGCGCGCCGCGCTCGGTCATGTCGCGCAGCCTACCTCCCGCCTTGTGAACCATTTCACACTTGCAGCGAGCGCGGTGCGATATCATTTCTTGGAGGGGCCTCGAAACGGGAGGCCGAGATGACAACGTCATCTCACCTTTTGCGATGGTCGACCGAGATGCTGCCGGAGCGCGCGCGGCTCTCCACGTTCCGCGAGGAGTTTGCGCGGCAGAACCTCGCCCTGGACGTGATAGATCACAGCGGCGGGCGACCGCGTATCGACGTCACCTACCTGCCGCTCGGCGCGGTTGGCGTTTGTAGCGTTGCCGCCACGCCGGTGGAGTTTATTCGTCACAAACTCCACCTCAAGGATAGCCGTGACCAATTCGGACTGAACATCGTCGAGACCGGACCGGTCCGATTTGCAACTGCTGGCCAGGAACGTGTCTATGATGCCGGCTCCGCTTGTTTGATTGACCGCGGAAGGCCGCTGCGAGTATTTGGGCCGCGTGGCGCCAGAGTCAGATACGTAATCGTGCAGGCTGCCGCCCTCAGGTCTCTGGTTGCGCAGCCGGAAGATCTATCGGGTCGGCCGGTGCGTCCTGGACCCGCGCTTAGACTCCTCGACCGCTACCTGCGGTCGCTCGCATCCCTCAAAGAACCTCCGTCATCAGAACTGGCCTCCACCATCGGCGTACATCTGCTCGATCTCGTGGCCGCGACGCTCGGGCCGACCGCCGAAGCTGCAAACATCATTACGGACCGTGGTGCGAAGGCAGCCAGGCTGCAGGCAATCCTGGCTGAGATCGCGCAACGATTCAGCGATCCCAATTTCGATCTGGACAATGTCGCCGCTGCGCTCGGCATGTCGCGGCGATACGTGCAAAAACTGCTCGAGGGGACCGGGAAGTCGTTCACCGAGCATCTTGCAGGATGCCGGCTTGAGCGGGCCTTCGCGATGTTGACTGACCCGCACCATCTGCATTTGGCCATCATCGATATCGCGTTTGCAGTCGGCTTTGGTGACGTTTCTCATTTCAATCGCACGTTCCGCCGGTACTTCGGCGAGACGCCATCAGGAGTGCGCGCCGCATCGACCCATGCGGAAGCAGAAGTGATCCTGCGACCCCTCACAGTGCGCGGGCGAGGCCGCCGCGCACTTCGCGCCACATCTGCGTTTGTGAATAGCTGAAACCCGGGACGACAGTTGGGCTAGAGCGCGATGACTTTTCTTCGAAACGTCATCCCGCTCCATCTTTAGGTTGGGGCATGATCTCCGCGCAAACGCTTCGCGTTTGTCGCGAGGGAAAGCCGGTACCCACTTTTCCGGGATTATGCTCTAGTACCCCCGCCCACGGTCGACCACGTTCTCCAGCGCACCGCCGGCTTCGAAGCGCTCGATCTGCTGCGCGACATATTTCGAGATCTCGTCCGGGTCGGTATCGGCCGCATTGTGCGGCGTCAGCACCACCTTCGGATGGCTCCAGAACGGGCTCGCCTGTGGCAGCGATTCGGTCTCGAAGACGTCGAGCGAGGCGGCACCCAGCGTGCCGTCGTCAAGCGCGCGCAGGATGTCGGCCTCATCCTGTAGTCCGCCGCGGCCGGCATTGATCAGGACCGGCGCGCCCATCGGGCTGTTGCGGTTCAGTTTGGCAAAGACGTCGCGGTTGAGGATGTGCCGCGTGTCCGGCGTCAGCGGCAGCAGGCAGACCAGGATGTTGGTCTCTCGCAGGAAGGCGCCGAGCTGTTCTGTCCCGGCAAAGCATTCGATGCCATCGACCTGCCTGGCTCTGCGGCTCCAGCCGACCACGCGGAAGCCGATCCGCGCGAGCACCTCTGCCGCGTTGGCCCCCAGCGTACCCATTCCCATGATGCCGACCGTGATTGCGCCTGCGGCCCATTGATACCGCGGCGCCCAGAGCCTCTCGCGCTGCGACTCGCGCAAGTACAGTTCCTGGCGGTGATGCATCAGCACATGCAGCGTCACATATTCCGTCATCCGGCCGGTGAGGTCGGAGACCGCGACACGGACCAGCGGCACGTCTGGCAGGGAGGCATCCGCCATCAGCGCGTCGACGCCGGCGCCGAGATTGAAGATCACGCGCAAATTCGCAAACGCCGCAAGCTCGCCCGGTCGCGGCTTCCAGACCGCGGCGTACTGCACCTCGGAACGATCGATACTTGCATCGGGCAGCACCAGCACACGCCTGTTACGGCAGACCTCGTCGAACCGGGCCTTCCATCGCACCGGCGACCAGTTTTCGGTGCCGCCATGCACCAGCAGCGCCAGCGCGCCTTTCGCCATTTTCGCACCCCAAATTATCAGCGTGACCTTCATCACATATCGGATAGAACCGGTCGCATACTCTCCTGCCACCAATCAAGCGGAGACTTTGAGATGCGCAAATTGATCCTGATTTCCGCGGAAGCTGCCGCCTCGCGTCATTGCGAGCGGAGCGAAGCAATCCATCTCGCCACTTGTGGAGGCATGGATTGCTTCGCTCCGCTCGCAATGACGGAGGGGTGCGGAACTCACGTCTTCTCCTCTCGAAATTTCTTCTAAGCCTTGTCGGCTGCGGGCATAATCGTTCGTCTTCAACACAACGGAGATGCCTGACGCATGCTGTATGCCATCCTTTGCTATCACGACGAGGACATGGTCGGTTCCTGGACCAAGGAACAGGACGCGACCGTCATGAAGAAACTTGCCGTCGTGCAGGAGAAGCTGGCCCAGCAGGGCCGGCTTGGGCCGGTGGCGCGGCTGTTGCCGACCACGGCGGCGACCACGCTGCGCAAGGACGATCCGCCGCTCGTGCTGGACGGTCCTTTTGCCGAGACCAAGGAGCAACTGCTCGGCTTCTATGTCGTCGACTGCAAGAATCTCGACGAGGCGCTCGACGTCGCGCGCGACCTCGGCGCGGCCAATCCGGGCGGCGCCTATGAGATCCGCCCCGTGGGGGTTTTCAATCCCGGGAGTGTTCAGACGTGACCGATACCGCCTGGATCGATGCCGCGCTGACCTCGGCGCGACCCCAGGCGGTCGGCGCGCTGCTCCGCTATTTCCGCGATCTCGATCGGGCGGAGGAGGCGTACCAGAACGCCTGCCTGCGCGCGCTCAAGAGCTGGCCGCAGAACGGCCCGCCGCGCGATCCCGCGGCGTGGCTGATCATGGTCGGCCGCAATGTCGGGATCGACGATATCAGGCGCAGCCGCAAGCAGGAGGCGCTGCCGGATGACGACCAGGCGATCTCCGACCTCGACGACGCCGAGGACGCGCTCGCCGAGCGGCTCGATGGCTCGCATTACCGCGACGACATCCTGCGGCTGTTGTTCATCTGCTGCCATCCCGACCTGCCGCCGACGCAGCAGATCGCGCTGGCGCTGCGCATCGTCTCCGGCCTTTCGGTGAAGCAGATCGCGCGCGCCTTCCTGGTCAGCGAAGCGGCGATGGAGCAGCGCATCACCCGCGCCAAGGCGCGTGTGGCGGACGCGAAAGTGCCGTTCGAGGCGCCGGGCGCGGCCGAACGCAGCGAGCGCCTCGCTTCCGTCGCGGCGATGATCTACCTGATCTTCAACGAGGGCTATTCGGCGAGCGGCGACACCGCCGAGATTCGCAGCCCCCTCTGCGAAGAAGCGATCCGGCTGGCGCGGCTGTTGCTGCGCTTGTTCCAAAGCGAGCCGGAGATCATGGGGCTGACCGCGCTATTGTTGTTGCAGCACGCCCGCGCCGCGGCGCGGTTCGATGCTGATGGCGCGGTGATCCTGCTTGAGGACCAGGACCGCCGCCTGTGGAACCAGACCTTGATCGCCGAGGGGCTGGCGCTGATCGACAAGGCGATGCGCCATCGCCGCAGCGGGCCCTACCAGGTGCAGGCCGCGATCTCCGCATTGCATGCACGCGCCGAGAAGCCCGAAGACACCGACTGGCTACAGATCGAGCTGCTCTACGGCGCGCTCGAGATCATGCAGCCCTCGCCGGTGGTGACGCTGAACCGCGCGGTGGCGGTATCAAAGGTGCGCGGACCGGAAGCGGCGCTCGAGATGATCGATCCGCTCGCCCAGCGGCTGCAGAACTATTTCCACTTCTATGGGGTCCGCGGCGCCTTCCTGATGCAGCTCGGCCGCAACGAGGAGGCGCGCGTCGCCTTCGACCGCGCGATTGCGCTCGCCAACACCACCGCGGAGGCCGCCCACATCCGCATGCATCTCGACCGCCTGATCCGCGACAGCCAGCCGCGTGGCGCCAAGTCTTCGAAGAAATAAAAGTCTTCGAAGAAATAATTCTGCGATCTTTGTCGGATACGGGCTTCGAAGTTCGTCCAGAGGGCATGATCCGGCCACGCTTGGACAACAAGATCGTCGACGGCGACAGTGGCATCAACCCAAGGAGCGAGCGATGCAAGTCAATCCCTATCTGTTCTACAGCGGCAACTGCGAAGCAGCGCTGAAATATTATGAGAAGGTGCTCGGCGCGAAGATCGAGGCGATGCTCACCCATGAGCAGGCGCCGGAATCGATGCCGGTCGCGCCCGACTGGAAGAAGAAGATCATGCACGCCAAGATCACGATCGACGGCGAGATCCTCATGGCCTCCGATTCGCCGCCGGAATATTTCCACCAGCCGCAGGGCTTCGCGGTCTCTCTGACGGTCGAGGACCCAGCCGACGGCGAACGCAAGTTCAAGGCGCTCGCTGAAGGCGGCACCGTGACCATGGCCTTCACGCCGACCTTCTGGGCCAAGGGTTTTGGCATGTGCGTCGATCAGTTCGGCATCCCCTGGATGGTGAACTGCCCGGCGGAGGGGATGTAATCGACGCTGCGGCCGTAGCGCCGTAGGGCGGGCAAAGGCGCGCAAGCGCCGTGCCCACCATCAACACTCCGCTCGCGATGGTGGGCACGCTTCGCTTGGCCCACCCTACGCGATCCCGTTCATCGGCACCGCGGATAGATCGCCGAGAGGTCGCGCCCGCGCAGCAGCAGAAGCCGCGACGTCAATCCGCCGTGGCTTACGATCCAGCCACGCACCGGCCCCGGATAGGCCTCGAGCACCGCCTCGGAGGCCTCCGGCTCGGCATAGAAGCGGCCGCGTCCGTCGACCGAACGCGCGGCATGGAAGCCGAGCACGGCACGCCGCGTCACGCAGATGCGATCGTTCGGGACCATCGAGAGCACCAGCGTGCAGGCCGACAGGCACGGCCCGTCGATCACCACGCGCTCGCCGGAGGCGCGCACGCGCGCGAACAATTCGATGAAGGGCTCGACCTCTCCGCCCGGGCTTGCCAGGATGCGGACCTCGGCGCGCGCGAACGAACTTACTGCGAGCAGCGCCGCTGCGATCAAAGCCGCCTTGATCACCGCCCTTGACGTCGCTCTTGGCATCCGCGGGCTCCCTGATTTCCTCATTCCCGTCGCATATTTAACGGCGTCGCATGCGGCAAGATTTTGTCATGCGTGCGCCCGCCTTGGGCAAGTCGCGACAGAAGGCGCGGACATCGTCTAAACTGGCGACTGCATGCGATTCCTTCGCATGATGCTGCTCGCCGCAAGGCTGGCCCAGGCTTCAAGATGAACATCGAAACCAATCTGTGGCTGATCCGGCACGCCCCTGTCGATGGGCCGAAAGGGGTCATTCATGGCCCGGACGCGCCGGCCGACCTCGGCAATCAAGCGGCCCTTGCCGCGCTGAAGGCAAGGCTGCCGCAGGATGCGTTTGCGGTCTGCAGCCCGGCGCGCCGCACGCGGGAGACCGCGGCGGCGCTCGGGCTCGCAGCGGCCGAGAACGCCGCCTTTCGTGAACAGGATTTCGGCGCCTGGACCGGGCGGCGCCACAACGATCTCGTGGCCGAACTCGGCAACGCCTATCATGCGTTCTGGCGATCGCCGGCGAGCAATCGGCCGCCCGGCGGCGAAAGCTTTGCCGATCAGATCGCGCGCGCGAGAGAGGGGCTTGCATCGCTGCCGGCGGGCGATGCCGTGTTGGTCGTGCATTCCGGCACGATCCGCGCAGTGCTCGCGATCGCGCTCGGCCTACAGGCGGAGAACGCCCTGCGCTTCGTGATCGATCCGCTGTCGCTCACCCGGATCGATCGCCTGGCCGATGGCTGGCGCGTCATCGCGGTCAACCAGCGCTAAGACGTGTCTCTAGCCGTTCCGCCCCTGTCCGCGCAGCGTCGGCAATCCGATGCCGGCGGCATCGAAACCGCCGTCGACGGCGAGGATCTGCCCGGTGATGTAGCTTGCGCGTTCGCTGCTGAGGAAGAAGATCGCTTCCGCCAGTTCCTCTTCGAGACCGTAGCGGTTGAGCGGGATCGCGTCGTGATAGTCCGCGCGGATGGCCGCCGTATGCACCGCTTTCGCCATCGCGGTGTCGACCGGGCCCGGCGCCACCGCATTGACGCGGATGCCGAGCGAGGCGAGCTCGACCGCAAGCTGCTTGGTCAGATGCGCAAGTCCCGCCTTGCTGGTGCCGTAGGCCGAGCGCAGCGTCGAGGCGCGCACCGCCGAGATCGAGGTGATGTTGACGATGGCCCCGCCGCCATGCTCGCGCATCAGCGGCGCGGCAGCCTTGGCGCAGAGGAACGGTCCGGTGAGGTTCACCGCCAGGATCCGGCTCCAGTCCGCGTCCGACGTCTCGAGCAGCGGCGCGAACACCGCAACCCCGGCATTGTTGACGAGCGCATCGAGCCGGCCGAAGCGTTTTTCCACCGCGGCAACTGCCGCCGCGACAGCAGCGGCGTCGGAGACGTCGCAAGGCAGCGCCAGCGTGTTCTCGGCCTGCTTGAGGCTCGCGACGGCGTCGCTCAGCAATTCGCGCTCGATATCCAATAGCGCGACGGGCCAGCCCTCGGCGAGGAATCGCCTGGCGGTGGCAAGCCCGATGCCGCGCGCCGCCCCGGTGACGAGCGCGACCTTCTGCGAAGATGAAGTCATGAATGTTCCGATGTTTTCCGATATCGGTTCCTGTTGCGCCGTCTACCCGGCGAAAGCAAGGTCTGCGGCCGCGAAATAAATCCGCCGGCGATGTCGGCGCCCTGAGCCCTGCTTCGTCTTCCCTGTGGCGGCACATCCGGCCGCCGGCAACAGGAGTTTCCATGTCGCTCACGCTGCATTATCACCCGCTGGCGTCGTTCTGCTGGAAGGTGCTCATCGCCCTCTATGAGAACGACATCCCATTCGCGCCCAATCTGGTCGACCTCTCCAATCCCGCCGAGCGCGCGGCGCTGTTGAAACTGTCGCCGATCGGGCGATTTCCGGTGCTGCAGGACCATGCGCGGAACCAGGTCGTGCCGGAATCCAGCGTCATCATCGACTATCTCGACCGCCATTATCCCGGCCGCACCAGGTTCATTCCGGCTGAGTCCGATCTCGCCTGGCACACCAGGCTGCGTGAGCGCTTCTACGATCTCTATCTGCACCTGCCGATGCAGAAGATTGTCGGCGACCGGCTGCGGCCCGCCGACAGCAAGGACCCGTTTGGTGTCGAGGAGGCGAGGGCGCAGTTGCGCGCCTCCTACCGCATCATCGACGAGCAGTTGGCGCCCGGCGGCTGGGCGGCGGGCGAGGCGTTTACGCTTGCCGATTGCGCCGCCGCGCCGTCTTTGTTCTACGGCAACATGATGGTGCCGTTCGGCGACCAGCACGAGAATCTGCACGCCTATTTCGAGCGCCTGAAGGCGCGCCCGTCCTTCGCGCGGGTGATGAAGGAGGCGGAGCCCTATTTCAAGATGGTCCCGAAGGAGAGCTGAATGTCGTCCACCGACAAAGCCGGGATCATTCGCGCGATCTTCGCAGCCTATCTGGAGAACGACCGCCAGCGCGTCGAGGCGGCCTTCACCGACGATTTCCATTTCACCAGCCCCTATGGCGACAATCTGGACAAGCCGACCTATTTCGCCCGCTGCTGGCGAGATAGCGACTGGATCGCGAGCCATGAGCTGGAACGGATCTTCGTCGAAGGCGACGAGGCCTTCGTGACCTATCGCTGTATGGCCAGGGACGGAAAGAACTTTCGCAATACCGAGTTCTTTGCCTTCGACGGCGACAAGGTGAAGCGCATCGACGTCTATTTCGGCGCGACCTATCAGGATGGCAAATTCGTCAAGCAGAGCGCGTAGGGTGGGCACGCCACCCGCGCCCAATTGCCGCAATTACTTCCAGAATAATTTTGCAGGACCTGTCGGTGCGGCAAGACCCGGTTCGTCTTATCTGCGAGTGCCTGAAGACAAGTGACCAATCAGTGACCCCCAACGGAGCGCGAGACGATGCGATTCATGGTGATAGTGAAGGCCAACCGGGACACCGAAGCCGGCGTGATGCCCTCGACGGAACTTTTGGCCGCGATGGGCGCCTTCAACGAGGAGATGGTCAAGGGCGGCATCATGCAGGCCGGCGAGGGCCTGCATCCAAGTGCGAAGGGCGCGCGGGTCGGCTATGGCGGCGGCCAGCCCCGCGTCAGCCACGGACCTTTCAGCTTGAGCAACGATCTCGTCGCCGGCTTCTGGCTGATCGAGACCAAATCGCTCGATGAAGCGATCGACTGGATGAAGCGTGCCCCGTTCGAGGACGGCGAGATCGAGATCCGGCAGGTTTTCTCCACTGAGGATTTCGGCGAAGCATTGACCCCCGAACTGCGCGAGCAGGAAGAGCGCCTGCGCGCCCAGGTCGCCAGAAACTGACCCTCCCTGTCATTCCGGGGCGCACGAAGTGCGAACCCGGAATCCATTTCTCCGCTTGCGTATGTGGCCTGATGGATTCCGGGCTCATCGCTACGCGATGCCCCGGAATGACGACGGAGAGAATGACGCTCCCCCCAACCACAAGGAACCACCCATGCGATTCATGATGCTGATGATCCCGCTCGGCTACGAGACCGCGCCGCCGAAGATCGACCTCGACCCGGAACGCGTTGCCGCGATGATGAAATACAACCAGGCGCTGAAGGATGCCGGCGTCCTGATCGCGCTCGACGGCCTTCATCCGCCGTCGGCGGGCGCCCGCGTCTCCTTCGCCACCGGCAAGCCCGTGGTCACCGACGGACCCTTCACCGAATCGAAGGAAGTGCTCGGCGGCTACTGGATGATCAACGTGGCCTCGCGTGCAGAGGCGATCGAGTGGGCCAAGCAATGTCCGGCCAGCGAGAACGAGATCATCGAGATCCGCCAGGTGCAGGAAATGTCCGATTTCTCGGAGGAAGTGCAGAAGGCAGCCGCCGGCTTCGATGAACTGCAGCGGGATTCGGCACACCGTTAAGCCGAGAGTCCATCAACAAAGGAGGAGAACGCATGAGCGCGAACGATACCTATCTCGCCGTCTTCGTCGGCAGCATGAACAATCCGAAAATGGCCGCCTGGCACGCGCTGCCGGAGACAGAGCGGCGCGCCAAGGAGCAGCAGGGGATTGCGGCCTGGAAGGCTTGGGTCGACAAGCATCAGGCCGTGATCGTCGCCATGGGCGGTCCGCTGGGCAAGACCAAGAAAGTCGATGCCAGCGGCATCGCCGATATCAGCAACGAGCTGAGCGGCTTCACGGTGCTGCGCGCCAGTTCGCACGAGGCCGCCGCGAAACTGTTCGAGAACCACCCGCATTTTGCGATCTTCCCCGGCGAGCGGGTGGAGATCATGCCGATCCTGCCGATTCCGGGTGGCTAGCCCACGCTGCCGTCAGCCCCGTAGCCCGGGTGAAGCGCGGGCGTAACCCGGGACCACCCGCAATGCGGACACAGCCGTCCCGGGTTGCGCTCCGCTCGACCCGGGCTACGAACTCGGGCAAGCGCGGCGCCGTTAATCTTGATGAACGGCGCGCCCCGGCGCTAGTGACCTTTGCATCCGGCTCATGTAAGACCTCTTCACATGAGCTGGCGCAAGGATACGCGCCGCGGCGAGCGCGGCTATCATCACGGCAATCTGAAGGAAGCGTTGCTGCAGGCGGCGCTCGACCTGATCACGCAGAAGGGGCCGGCCGGCTTCACTTTCGCCGATGCCGCGCGCATGGCCGGCGTCAGCCCCGCCGCACCCTATCGGCATTTCCGCGACCGCGACGAACTGCTGTCGAGCATCGCCCAGCGCGGCTTCGAACAGTTCGAACAGCTCCTGACGCAGGCCTGGGACGACGGCCGTCCTGATACGATCACCGCGTTCGAGCGCGTCGGCAAGGCCTACCTCGCCTTCGCCCGCGAGGAGCCGGCGTTCTATTCCGCGATGTTCGAATCCGGCGTTCCCGTCGAAACCACGCCCGCTTTGATGGCAGCGAGCGAACGCGCGTTTGCAGTCATTCGTGCCGCTGCCGAGCGGCTCGCGGCTTTGGCGCCGCCCGGCATGCCGCGTCCGCCGGCGATGATGATGGCGCTGCACATCTGGGCGATGTCGCATGGTGTCGCTTCGCTGTTCGGCCGCGGCGACGCCGCGCGTCGCAAATTGCCGATGACGCCGGAAGAACTGCTGGAAGCCGAAGTGCTGATCTATCTGCGCGGTCTCGGCTTCCCCACCGAGCGCACGCCCGAGCCGGTGGACGAAAAGCCTGCCGGTCCGTGGGGAAAACCGAAATAAAATTGCCGAAATAATTTTGTCGCACCCCTGTGGGGTCGGCTTGACTTTCGGATTGGATCGGCCAAGTATGTAAATGTTATTTACATTCACAATGGCGTGATGCCGTGATGGAGACGGAAATGGCCTACACCGCAGATGTCAATCGATGGCGCGGCCCCGTGGAAGAACCGTACCGCCCACGCATGTCTGAGAGCCCGTGGCACCCCGGCTGGATCGCGGTGACCATCCTCGGCTTCATCATCTGGTGGCCGATCGGGCTCGCCCTTCTCTTTTACACACTCGGGAGCAGAAAAATGGGTTGCTGGAGTCACAACGATCGCGATCGCTGGCAGAACAAGATGGAGCGGATGCAATACAAGATGGATCGCATGCGCGACCACATGGAGCGCCGCGGCTTCGGCTTTGGCTTCGGTCCGCCCTCCAGCGGCAATCGTGCCTTCGACGAATACCGTGCCGAGACGCTGCAGCGGCTCGAAGAGGAGCAGAAGGAGTTCAAGGAATTCCTGAGCCGCCTGCGTCACGCCAAGGACAAGGAAGAGTTCGACGCTTTCATGAACCAGCATCGCCAGCGTCCGACTCCGCCGAACGACCAGCCCCCGCCGCAGCAGGGCTAAGTCGTACGGTCCAAAGCTAGCCTTCAGGCGATGTGCCCCCATAAAACCTGATGGCCCTGAGCCGCCCGTTTGCGAAAGCAGACGGGCGGTTTGGTTTTGTGATCGGCGGCACCCAGCTATAATAAACAGAGACGCCAGGCCGGGCGGTGACGGCGAGGTGAACGCATGGTCACAGATACAATGGTATCGGCCGACGCGCTGTGGCAGTTGATCCGCCGCGAGTCAGAGGTCGCAGCTTCCGATCCGCTCTTGCGCGGTTCGTCTGCGGCGATTCTCGGTCATCCTGATCTCGGGCATGCCGTCGCCTTCGTGATCGGACAACGGCTGGGCACGGGCAATGACCGTCGCGCGCTGTTGACGCGCATCGCCAACGAGGCCTTTCACGCCGAACCCGATCTCGTGGAAGCGGCAAGCCGTGACCTGCAAGGCATCATTCGCCGCGATCCCGCGACCAAGGGATTTCTTCCGCCACTGTTGAACTTCAAGGGCTACGTCGCGCTGCAGGCCTGGCGCGTCTCGCACTGGCTCTGGTGCCGCGGCCGTACCGACCTCGCGCTCCTGATGCAAAGCCAATCCTCCGAGCGGCTCCAGGTCAGCATCCATCCGTCGGCCTCGGTCGGAACGTCGGTGTTCCTGGATCATGCCACCGGCATCATCGTGGGCGCATTCGCCTCGATCGGTGACGAGGTCACCATGCTGCAGAATGTCACCATCGGACGACCGCAGGCCGATCCCGACGCCGCGCCCCGGATCGGTCGCGGTGTCTTCATCGGCGCCGGGGCGACCATCATCGGGGATGTGAGCGTCGGCGATTTTGCCAAGATCGGTGCGGGCTCGGTGGTGCTCGCTGACGTCCCGCCCGGATGCACCGCGGTCGGCGTGACCGCGCGCCTGACCAATTGTCCTGATGTAAGCAGGACGGCACCGTCATTGCGAGGAGCGTAAGCGACGAAGCAATCCACGCCTCCACAAGCGGCAAGATGAATTGCTTCGCTTGCGCTCGCAATGACGACGTCGTCCCGGGCTTGCGCGCCGCGGCGGAGCCTTGGCGTAGCCGGGACCCGGGA
>NZ_PSRR01000097.1 GCF_004296405.1 Bradyrhizobium sp. Leo170 | reverse complement strand
CGGCGCCCGCCGCCTCACCTTCTCCTGCGCCGTCGGCCTCGCCGTCGCCGGCTGCGAAATAACCGCCTTCGACTTTGGAACGATCGCGACTTCCGTCATTTGAGCTGCGTGGCGCCCTCAAAACGCCATGCGGTCATATCAGTTGTGGAATCGCGTGGCAGGATTATCTTGCAGTTTACCGCCATGTCGGTCGAACCTAGGGGACGGGTTCGCTTTCTCCTTCATAGCAGGCCCCGTATGGTTTAGCCGCGATGCGCGCTGTCGCCGCCGTTCTGTTGCTTGTTACCGCTGTGCATGCCGCGCTGTGGGGCCTTCTCCAGGAGAAACAGCAGGCTCCTGATTTCCGCGGCATGCTGCCGAGCGTCTCCTATGCGCCGTTCGCTGGCAGCGCGCATCCTGACGTCGACAATATCCCCCAGGCCGAGAAGATTCGCGCCGACCTAAAGAAGCTGTCGACGATGACGCGCGCGATCCGCCTGTACTCGTCGACGGGCGGCGTTGAACTGGTTCCGCCGATCGCCGCCGAATTCGGCTTGAAGGTCATGGTCGGCGCCTGGATCGACAAGAACTCCGAGCGCAACGAGCGCGAGATCGACGCCGCGATCAACCTCGCCCGGCGCAACAGCAACGTGATCGGCGTCGTCGTCGGCAACGAGGTGATCTACCGCGGCGAGCAAAAGATCGACGACCTGATCGAGATGATCAAGCGCGTCAAGAAATCGGTCAATGTCCCCGTCACCACTGGCGAAATCTGGAACATCTGGCGCGACAATCCGCAGCTCGCCAATTCCGTCGATTTCATCGCCGCCCACGTCCTGCCCTACTGGGAGAACTTCACCGCACAGCAGGCCGTCGACCAAGCGGTCGCGATGTTCCAGCTCCTGCGCGACCAGTTCCCGGGCAAGCGCATCGTGATCGCCGAATTCGGCTGGCCAAGCGCGGGCTACAATCTCCGGAACGCCGAGCCCGGTCCGTTCGAGCAGGCCTCGGTGCTGCGCAATTTCGTCACCCGCGCCGAAGCCATCGGCATGGATTACAACATTGTCGAGGCGATCGATCAGCCCTGGAAATTCTTCGAAGGCGGCGTCGGCCCGTATTGGGGCATCCTGAATGCGTCCCGCGAGCCGAAATTCGCCTGGACTGGGCCGATCGTCAACGAGAACTACTGGAAGCTCGCGCTGCTCGCCCTCCTCGTCGGCATCCTGGTGTCGCTGCCGATCCTGCGCCTGGAACGTCCGACGGTGATGCAGGCTTTGATGCTCTCGGCTGCTGCCAACGGCGTCGGCGCCTGGGTTGCGACCGTCTTCGCCTATTGGGCCGGGCACTATTTCGTGTTCGGCTCGGCATTCGCGATGACGCTCGGCCTGATCCTTCTCGTCCCGCTGATCCTGATCGCGATGGCGCGGATCGAGGAGATCGCCGATGTTGCCTTCGGCCGCGGCCCCCACCGGCTGATCCAGAAGAGCGCAGCCGTTGCGCCCGCCACGATTGGCGAGCAGGTCACCTTCCCCAAGGTTTCGATCCACATCCCCGCCTATTTTGAGCCGGTGGAGATGCTGAAACAGACGCTCGATGCCGTGTCGCGGCTCGACTACCCCAATTTCGAATGCGTCTGCATCATCAACAACACGCCAGATCCCGCGTTCTGGCAGCCGATCCAGGATCATTGCCGCGCGCTCGGCGAGCGCTTCAAGTTCATCAATGCCGAGAAGGTCCAGGGCTTCAAGGCCGGCGCCCTGCGCATCGCCATGGACCGCACCGCGGCAGACGCCGAGATCATCGGCATCATCGATGCCGACTATGTCGTGCATCCCGACTGGCTGAAGGACCTCGTGCCCGTCTTCGCCGACCCGCGGGTCGGCTTGGTGCAGGCGCCGCAGGAGCATCGCGACGGCGACCGCTCGCTGATGCACTACATCATGAACGGCGAATATGCCGGCTTCTTTGACATCGGCATGGTCCAGCGCAACGAGCACAACGCCATCATCGTGCACGGCACGATGTGCTTGATCCGCCGCGCCGCGATGGACATGGCCGGCGGCTGGTCAAGCGACACCATCTGCGAGGACACCGATCTCGGGCTTGCCATCATCGAGCGCGGCTGGCTGACGCATTACACCAACCAGCGCTACGGCGAAGGCCTGTTGCCCGACACCTACGAGGCCTTCAAGAAGCAGCGGCACCGCTGGGCCTATGGCGGCTTCCAGATCGTGAAAAAGCACTGGCGGCGTTTCCTGCCCGGCGCGAGCCGGCTCTCGCCCGACCAGCGCCGCGAATTTTCGCTGGGCTGGCTGAACTGGCTGGGCGCCGAAAGCCTCGGCGTGCTGGTCGCAATCCTCAACCTGATCTGGGTGCCGATCGTCGCCTTTGCCGACATCGCCATCCCCGACAAGATTCTGACGCTGCCGATCATCGCCTCCTTCGTCGTCTCGCTCGTGCATTTCGTGGCGCTGTACCGGATGCGGGTAAAGGTGAAGGCCGGCCAGATGCTGGGCGCCATGATCGCGGCGATGAGCGTGCAATGGACGGTGTCGCGCGCCGTGGCGCAGGGACTGATCACCGAGCACCTGGCGTTCGCCCGCACCTCCAAGGGCGGGCTGTCGCGGATGTCGATCGAATTCCAGGCGTTCTGGGAAGCGGTGATCGGCGTCCTCCTCTTGGTCGGCGCCGCCGTCCTCATCGCCACGAACGGCTTCAAGCAGGTCCACGAGATCTACATTTTCGCCGGCGTGCTGGTGCTGCAGAGCCTGCCGTTCCTCGCCGCGGTCGCGATCGCGATCCTGGAGAATTCGCGCATCAACTCATTCTCGTTCTGGCGCAACAGCGCCATCCGCACCGCGGAACTGATCGGTCTGCGCCCGGTCGCCATGCCCACGATCGCCGCTCCTTCCCAGCAGGCCGCCTCCGAAATCCGCCGCGACACGAACTGAGGCGCTATCCGGCCGTGGATTGATTTCGCGGCCGGACTTGAAGGAGCGGCGCTAACCACCAGCTATCCCAAGGGAATCCCGGGCCCGACGATCGTACATCTGCCGTGCTTTGCGCTATTGACCCATCGGCCCCCGCCCCCTACACAGCGCGCGCTGGAGCATGATCCGGAAAAGCGGGAGTCGGTTTCCGGCGGATCATGGTCACACAAGAGCTGGAACGGGATGACGGCTTCGAGCGTCGTCACGCTCCAGGAAGTGAGCGCGTAGCTCAGGCGGTAGAGCACGTGACTTTTAATCATGGGGTCGTGGGTTCGAGTCCCACCGCGCTCACCAAAAAGTCCTATACATCACAGCAGCTTAACCTCGTGTCGGCTAACAACCCCTAGGTCGCCATCTACATCGTGTAGCAGCGCTGAGCGCGTTCGCGCGGACGATTGAAGGTCTGCAGAAATGATCGCCGCCCTTTTTGCCGGGGCGATCATCATCGCCATTGCCGCCATCGTCGGCGTCATGATTCGCGGGGGCTTCCTGGCGCTGCGCATGCGCGAGGCCGAGGAGTCGCCAACCCAGTTCTTAGGAGATGAAGCGCCGCCCGAACTCAAACAGGGCTGCAACGAGGCCGAGATTGCGGACCTTCATCCAAAACAGCGGTCCGATTGAGCGAGCGACGCGCACCCAGAACAGCAGCTTGGCACGCCCCAGCCCTTTCTCAGCGACCTCCTCAACGAAATGTTCAGACAGGTCACCAAGAACGGCATCGATGCGATCCTTCGGGGCGAACAGCACGACAAGCGCTTCTCCAAAGCCGGGCGGATTTGTTCGCTTCTTGATCTCGGGCTGATTGACCGTCGACCGGGAGTGCATCTTCACTTGAAGAACGACCGATGTCTCCTTCGGGTCAACGAACTCGATTTCGAGATCGTGGCCTGAATCTTTGGCAAGATTGCCGTGCGCCTGGACCCGTAGATTGGCGACAGCGGTCTGAAGCCGTAGATTGCCGACAGCTTCCAGAATTTCGTCGGCCACCAATGACAGGCGGGAATCGCTCGGCATTTTCATGACATCACCGGGGCGAAGCGGGTGTTGGCCCGCAGATTGTCGATCGCGCTCAACGAAGCCTGAAGTGCAGCCTGCCCCTGTGCGGTCAGGTTAAAGTAGATTTTGGCCCGGCCTCCACGCTCTGGCGTTGCCTCGCCCTGTTTCGGCTTCACGAAGCCCTTGCGCTCGATCTTGTCCAGCACGGCATAGATCGTGCCGACCGAGTATTCGCGGCCCGTGCGCACCTTAAGTTCCTTCTGCAGCGAGATGCCGTAAGCGGAGGGGTGCAGGCGCTGGATGGCAAGCATTACCATCTGCTCAAGCTGTCCGATTTGGTCCATTGGGACTCCCTTCCATTTCTTCAAAAGATATAGAAGAAATCCCCTTCGGTTTCAAGATGCGCCCGGTGGTGATTAAGTCGGGCGACTGGCCAGGGCATAGCGTTCCCACCTCGCTTGTGTGAATCGTGAATAACGCGCGCGCTCACTTAACGCGGGACCGCCCTCGTCTAGGATTGGATTCGCTCGGTTGGAAAGCAGAAGGCCGGCGGTTGCGTCGCCGGCCTTCAAAAGCCCACTGAGATGGCTCCCCAGAGGGAGGGGTCTGGGTGAAAGCCCGGACCCCTTCTGCTGATCTTGCCCAAGGCCTGCGGCACCGGCAAGACCGCCGGACCGTGTATTGATGTGGAAATCGCAACAGGTGAGCCAGATCGACCCTGACGTCGACTTCATCTTTCGGAACGCGGAGCGGCTGATCAACGTCACTGCAGGGTGCGTTATCTCGTTCGGGCTGGCGGCTGGCCTCGCTGATGCTGCCGACGCCAACCCTCACGATCCCGGGCACGATTGGAGCCAGGCTCTTTACGGCTTCCACGGCGATACGATCCTGATGGCGGCGCTGCGGGTCTCGCTCTTGCTTGATCGCGACGAGAAGGTGGTGAGCTTTCAGGCGGTTCACCGTCGGCTCAAGCTGTACCGCGTGCGGAAGGGATTGCTACGTGCTGTGGCCTCGCGACGGGGGCCGGATATCTTTGGACCGCCGTCTAGAGCCGATTTGATCCGCGAATTCTTCCGAACCTATGCCGAGATAGATTGGCAGGTGCACGGTCGCCTGACGCATTTCCGAAATCGAGGCATTGCTCACTTAACGCCGCAACTCCTCGCCAAATCGATCACGGTCGATGAGCTGCAAACCCTGGTTGCGCTTATCGGAAGGCTCGCAACCACACTCCAGCACCTTTGCCAGACCAAGACCGCGTTTCGTGACAACATGCTGGTTGAGTACCGCCGCATCGCACGGAATGCGATGAAGCCAATTCGCACGAAGGTGGCTATGTCCGGAGGTGATTGAACTTGCTCGTTATCCATCGCCTACTCGCTAACCGCGACGGATCGATTCTTGGGAACCATGCACCATGCTGAAAACGAGCGTAGACATCTGGACAACCCGCGAGATCAACAGGCTGTCATTTCGACTTGGAATATTGGAAGGCGCGCTAAGTCCGCCCGATCGCCGACGGGCACGGATCATCGCTGGGCTAAAGCAGGCTATCGCTGAGCTGCAGCGTCACCGACGCAGCTTCTGCGGATAGCGATTTGCAATCAATTCAGCCGGAACGAATGCCGATGCACGTCGGTGATCGTTCCGGCAATGATACGCTCGCCGCTGCCGCCGTCTTCGATCGCCAGCCACAGGCTGGTGCGTATAGACTGCACGTGGTGCTCTAGCCATAGCTTGATCGCGCACGAATGGCGGCTTTTGGCAGGCTGTGAAGAAGCTGCCGAGGATTGGCAAATGCAAAAAACTGCTTCTCACGCCGCGGGCCTGCACCGCGCCTCGCTCAACAAGCTCCACGATTTGGACGCGGCGCTGGAGCTCATGTACTATGGCTGGCGCGGGATGACGCTCTCGGCCGACCAGTATCTTGCCACGCTTGGCCTATCACGCCCGCACCATCGCATTCTCTATGTCGTCGCACGGCGGCCCGACATCTCGATCGGCTCGCTGATCGAGGTCCTCGGCATTTCCAAGCAAGCTTTGAACCGGCCGCTCGGCCTGTTGCTCGAGCGCAAACTCCTGACATCGAAGCGGTCGCCCGAGCAGCATCGATCCAAATTGCTGCGCCTGACGCAGGCAGGGCAACGCATCGAACAACGGGCATCGGGCTACGAGCGGGAGGTCCTGCGTGAGGCATTTGATCGTGCTGGCCCGTCCGGCGCGGCCGCGTGGATGGCCGTTATGGAAGCCATCGCCGACAACAACTGACTGCGCTCTCAGGTCAACATGATTGACGTCACTGTCGCACCATGCCACTCTTCGGCAGTTACACTCGGGGAGGCCAGAAGCATGAGCGGACGGACAATGGACCGGGCGACCGCTGGGCGCTTTGTCGAGGCGTGGTGCGCCAACTGGTGCAAGGTTGATATCGACGCCGTCGTCTCGCATTTGGCCGAAAACGCCGAGATGCGCAGCCCCCTGGCGCTCAAACTGACGGATTCTCCCGTGGTCGTTGGCGCCGAGAACATTCGCGCCTACTGGCGCAAGGCTTATGGAGGCATCGAAAACGCAGACCTGAAAATCCTGGACTGGAGCTGGGACGAAACGATTGCGCGCCTAACGGTGTGGTGGCAACTGGGCGACACGCGCGCCAGCGAGTTCATGGACTTCGATGATGCCGGCCGTGTGGTGCGCAGCGAAGCCTTCTACGGAAAGTAGCCCATGCGATTCTCGGATTTCGTCCTGCTCCTCAACGCACTCTGGTTCGGCGGCGCATTCATCCAGTTCAGCATTGCCCAGCGCAATACGCTGAAGATCCTGGTGCCCCGGGAAGAGCGCGGAAATCCGATTGCGCCGACCTTGTCGGCCAGCGTGGCATTTCTGGGCGGGATCAATCTGCCAATCGGTCTGTTGTCGCTTTATCTGCTCGCCCGGCCGCCCTTCTTTCAGGCGATTGACGCGCAGCTTGCGCTGTTCCTGTTCTTCGCCGCGTGTCACTTCAGCCAGTTCGCCTATAACCTCCCGGTCCTGATGCGCGGGGGGCGCGTCGGGGTGGCATACTGGCCCGTGTTGAAGGGCCCGATGCTCAGGATCTTCGTCATCGATGCGACGCTGTTCGTGGCAAATCTTGTCGCGGTTTTGCTGCTGGCGTCGCGTTCCTGATGCTCCGCCCTCATGCCGGTGTCACCTTCCAAGAGCGGCATGCCGCGCGCGATGGCGCGGCCCGCCGCTACCCTTGACCAGGCCGTGGCGATCGAGGACCGTCGCCCATAACAAGTGCGGCCCGCTCTCGCTGGACCTGCCGGCCTTCCAGCAGGCCGAGACGCCGCTGATTGAGACTGTCAGTCGGGGATCGTGCAGCGAGTTAATCACCCATGGGGAATCTCACCGGCTTGTGTGGGGAATTTCAGCGCGTTTGGGCCACTAATCAGTTGTTGACCCCAGCAGGGATCCTCCCATGGAGTTGCCTGCACCAGCTTTGTTGGCGGGCGTCTTTCTTGTCGGCGCTCTGGTTGGCTATGCCGTCAGAGCGTTTATGTCCGCCAGGCGTCGGACTCGAGCCCGCAACCGGCGGCATGATTTCAAATAACTCACTCCCACGACGCCCCGTAGCCTGCTCGGGCGAGGATCGATCCAACAAAAGTGATGGGGGCCGAGTGGAATTTTATGATAGTTTTATGACAGCACGACTGACCTACCCATTTACCGTTTGGAAATGCTTCTCTTTCCCCCGAATTGGACCACAACGAACGAGGCAGCAGAGCCTCGTCGATTGGAGCGAGTAGCCCGCGAACAAGCTGCGCTGTGCCTCCTCGACGAGTCGCGCAACGCCATGCTCGAGATCGCCGGCAACTACACGAGAGCCGCAGCGGTTTCCCAGACGTCTTCACCCCTTCTCGCGGGCTTATTCGCCTGGTGGTGGAGGTTGGTGTGTGGGTAAGAGCGCCCCTTTGGGGGGCGCCCTTCGCGCTTTCAGGGCACCGTGATATATCCTCACGCGTTTGCACGCTAAAGGTGTGTCGTAAAAGACTCACTCGGCGATAAATTCGGCCGGACTCTTGTTGTTGGATTCGGCCCGTGATTCGATTTCACAAATGATTTTCTCGAGCGGTTAGAGCTCCAACGCGCCCATCACTTCGCGACGCCCTCGCTGCTGGCATCATGCGGAGGTGCCTCTCGATAGACTTCCGGCTTGGTACGATATCTGCGCCCACCTGAAGTGCAGTTGTTGCGGCTCCGTGGGGTGGGCGATCCCGGCTGATTTTCCTGCTCGCGCTCACGTTTTCATTTCGCACGAAACTCGCTGGCGGCGATGCAGACCTGATCTCGTTTTCCTCCGCAGGGCGCCCAACTACACGAACCTATCCCTCCAGGAGGAAGTGAAATGAAGTTCGTTGCAGTTGCCTTGACCACTTTGGCCATGCTCTCGCTGACCTTCGTGCCGGCAGATGCCGCCAAGCGTCACCACCGCGCCCACCACGCGAAAAATTACGGTAACCCGAACGGCACAGCCGGTGGCCCGACCTCGCTGAGCGGCACGGGATCGTCGCAGTACGGAGGATCAAGCCCGGGTACCGCGGGCAAGAACTGATCCGCTGGAGAGTGTCTCTGCTCATGGCGCGGCGACGATGATGTGTGAATGTCTGGCCCTCGATCCGGGCGCGCCGCATGCATTCGCCGCCGCAGCCGAACTCCCCGCGGATTGTGGCCTGATCTTGTCGCTTGCGTGGCGGACTGTGTCAGGCGCCGGAACGTTTGCATCGCACGAAACCATTTTCCACTGCCGACGAAAAAGTCCTGAAACAAAGTGCGAGCTATCTACGTTTCAAAAGGAAAACAGGGATGGCTAACATGCAGTTCATATTGGACCTGTTCTGGGAACAATCGTGCAGCAGGTATCTCGCCTCCCTGGCACAACGGGAGATGCAGCAATGATCGAGACCTCTGCAGCAATCCTCGCGCTGGTGAGCGTGGGAATTTTCCTGGCGCATGCACTCGACGCTTATCGGATGGGTTAGCGCAGGTACATTCCATTTGGGTGCGGACCCCAGTTCACTACTGCTCTGATCTGGGGCCCGTTGTTTTACGGCATGCTTGGCCGGCTCCTTGCCGACGATACCGGCGGCATGCTCTGGGTTGATCGCGCCTAATCGGGCGTAGCTCAGCGTATGGCTCCAGCCTTGTTCTAATGCTCCGGGAAACGTTCGCGACTTCACGCGTTTGAGCAAGGGGCGAACACAGGAGGAGCACAGATGCGAACTTCGATTTTCGCGCTGCTTGTCGCTCTGGGAACCACCATCGGGATGCCCGCGACAGCACAGCAGCAACAGCAGTCGGCACCTAACAATCCTCAGATGCAGGATGAGGCCGATAAGGGCGTCAAGACGCGCAATTCGGGAGAGTCCGGCTATGTGGCGGACCAGGAGAAGCCGGGCGCGTCGCCGACCGCTCCTGGTCGGCCGAACAGCCAAACAACTGGCTCCGGCGCAGGAACCGAAGCCCCGACGGGTCCTGGCTCAGGTGGCAGGTCCCGTTAGTCTGCGCAGATCCGCCATCGCACTGCTTTCCGCGCCAGGAGATCCGAATGACCACCGCGGCAAAGCTCCTCGCGCAAAAGCAGCAATTGCTCGAGCGGCTGCAGGAGAATCCCGGCGCGAACGAACGCGCCGAGATCGAGCGCCTGCTCGAGCAGATCGACGCCGCGTTGAATCTGCTCGATGAAGCCGGCCCCAGCGGCTCCGGCGAAGAGCCCGACTAGATCATGATCCGATTAGACGGAATCGGATCATGATCTCATCTCTTTGTTTGAGCATGATCTTTTCGGAAAACCGGTTTCCACTTTTCCGGATCATGCTCTAACGCGGGTCGGATGGCTGCCTACAAAATCGCCTTGCCGGAACTGGATCTCGGCGCTTTCCTTAAGATCGTGGGTCCTTGGGGCGACACCTAGGTTTCACCTGGCCTCGCGCCATCCACCCGCAAGAGCCCCTGCCTTCCTCCCGGTCGGTGGGGGTTTTGTTTTTCATCAAGCGGATTGGCCGGAAGAAAAAGTATAAGATGGGCCCGTGAGGAATTGCTCCAGCTCATTTCGAGGAAGCGCTATGGATAGTGATTTTGTCGGTTACCAGCATGCGATGCTTGTTCTCATGCGCCACATATTGGCCGAGCAAGCACTGCAGAGCGGCGAGGAGCCGATGCAGTGGCTCCGCAACTTCAAGAGCCGGGTGGTCCAGGACATCAAGGGAACGTCAGGTCCTTCGGAGCAGGACGAACTGGCTGTGATCCCGGTGTCTCTTGCCGTTATCGACGACGTTTTTGCCGACGTGATGTAGTTTGAGAACGAGCGCTCTCGGCACGAGCGGGCCTGTCACCCGTCGCCGCCAAGCGCATTCATGCGGGAGATGTTGAGGATTTCCGCCTCGCCGCTGCCAACGCGGACAACGTCTCCCACGCTCCTGCCAAACAGCGCCCGCGCCAACGGCGAGGCATGCGAGACGGTGCCGAGAGCAGGATCCGCCTCGTCCTCGCCGACGATCCGAAAGATCTGTTGTCGACCGTCATCGCGGAGGATCGTAACGGCGTGTCCGAAGCGAACCTGGCTGTCGTCCTCGGGCTCTGCCACCACATTGGCGGAGGCGCGCCGCGCGCTCCAATAGCGCAGGTCACGTGAGGCGCTCGCGATCGCCGAGCGGTCGCCTTCCGCCTGTGCCGCCGCCAACGCCTCTTGCGCGGCCGCGACTGCGGTCTCGATCTGGGCAAGGCCTTCCCTGGTGACATCGTTTCGCGCGTCCGAGATCGGCCGATCGGGAAGATCGTCGAGATTACCCTCGCCTTCCCTGACAAAAGCGCGGCTCATGTTGCTTCCATGCGCGTCCGGCCAAAGCGCGGATCGCCCACCACCTTGCCCTTGCGATCATTCTCTTCTGGCATCTTCGACTCCGAGAGTGGAGATTTCCAACGGCACTGAACCGGTGTCGTTCCTCGACTTCAATCGGGATAATTCGGCATCATTCTTAGGAAAATCCGGAACGCCTCGCAGACTCCCAAGTTATCGTCCCGTCGATTGGGACGACATGATCCACCTTCCCAAGGGCCCCGGCGATTGTCCCCCGAGCAAGCCGGGGCCCGACTTTTTGAGAAGCAAAGTTGAACGCGCTGGATTTCGTCGCACCGAGCGATGCGGACACATCGCGATATCACGACAATATCAGCAGACCATTCGACTCTGGTGAGGCAAGTCCACGATGAGGGGCGCAGAGATTCACTATAGCCGCTGGCCATGCAGCACCAAGGGATTGAGTTCACCGTCGAGAAAACCAGGCAGCGCCACGTCTGGCGCTGGGTATTCTGGATCGGCGATCAAGCGAGGACCGGCCTGATGCGAACGCCATTGGAGGCGCTCGCGATACGCCGGACGCAAACGCTGATTGATCGCGAGTTGAAAAAGCGGGCTCAGGAGAATGCCTGTTAGAGCCTGATCCGGAAAAGTGGAAACCGGTTTTCCCTCGCGACAAACGCGAAGCGTTTGCGCGGAGATCATGCTCCAACAAAGAGATGAGATCATGATCCGATTCCGTCCAATCGGATCATGATCGAAAGCGAGGTCGACGCGCCCGGCGTCTCGATCTTCGCGAACCACCCAAAACAAAAAGGACGAGGCCCGGTCAACCCTAGAGACCGGGCCTCGTCGCATCATCCCCCGCCCCATCAGCGCGATGATGTCTGGTGGAACGGTCGTGTCATACGCAAAATCCGCGGCGCGATCCATCCGGGCTACTACGGGACGCGTCGAGCATTTGCGATCGGCGCAGCATGACAGAACGGTCCAGCAAGCTCTGCCTGGATTCGTCACCGGCTCCTGCGATTGCGCTGCAGCAGCAGTTCGCCTCTGCAACCTCTCGTTTAATTGATTGAATTTCTAGCGGCGCGCCCCGCACACATTAGAAAGCACTCATGGAGGCTGCCGTGCTTGCCGAGAAATTCTTCCTGCTGCTGGAGACGCTGAGGAGCCACACCGAGACCGACGGAAGTCAGCGCGTGGTCAGCACGTCGCCGCACATCCCGCTCCAAATCCCCGAGGCGCAAGTCATCTTGGTCTACCCGTCCAGAGCTGACACGGGACGGCGGCACGGTTTGAATAGCTGACGTGAACCACGTCACAGCGGTCGGCGCTCCGGCGCGCTAGACAGGGCGCCGAAGAACCGCGGTGCCGCTATGGAAAACAAGCTCGACCTGCCCACGATCATCGCCGCCGTCGTTGTCGCGGGCTACGCGGCGATCATGCTGGAATATGTTGCTCACGAGGATCTCGGCTTTTCCACCACGCAGATCCGGCACGTCGCGATGATCGCCGCGGTGCTTGCCGGCATGTGGGTCGCGATGGACATGCTGCGCTCGAATCCGGACGAGGTCGAATGAAGATGGCAATCCGGATGATCAGCGGCTTGAAATGCAACCCTGGCGCTATTTTGTCCTAGGTGTTCTGCGACGAATCAGACCTACTGGCATCTTGATCGATTCTCACGCGGTTTGGCGGCATGACCCAGCCAGAGATCTTGGATCAAGACATCCGCGTGCTGCAGGAATGGCTTCGTGCCGCCTGGCAGCAACTCGCCGACCCCTCGCTCACCGCTTTCGGCCGGCGCGAGCTGCGCAATCAGATGAAGCAGCACAACGCCGATTTGCGCGCCTGTCTCGCGCGCGTCACCACGGCGCAGCCGAAGCAGAGCGCGCAGCCGGAGCGCGGCTTCGCAAGACCGGAGATGCGGATTCTCGCTTGGCGCTAGACTTCTGATTCGATCAGAACCGAACATGCGCCAGGCCGTCAGGCCCGGAGCATCCATCTGCGTCGCTCTATCGCCAGCTATTGCGGTCGCCAAATTTATACGCCGCTCCCCGGCTTCACGATGTGACGCCCCTCACACCGACCCGAACCTGTGTTAACACCTTCGCGCGGCGCGGCTGTTCCGGACGGCGTCGGCAAGCCGCAGCCAAACCGGTTGCGCTTCCTATATGTTCGGTGCTGTCGCCGCTGAGCGTCAAAGAAGGTTTAATCGTGCTTTATCTGGAACTTGCGATCGTTTTTGTTCTGATCGTCGTCAATGGCCTGCTTGCGATGTCGGAACTGGCGATCGTCTCCTCCCGGCCGGCAAGGCTGGCGGGATTGGTCGAAAAAGGCGTGAGCGGCTCGCGGCAAGCGCTGACGCTTTCATCGGACCCGGGCAAATTCCTTTCCACCGTGCAGATCGGGATTACCCTGATCGGGGTGCTCTCGGGCGCTTTTTCCGGGGCAACGCTTGGGCAGCGGGTGTCGCAATGGCTGTTGGGGCTCGGTGTCTCCCCGACGCTCGCCGATGCCGCCGGCGTCGGTCTTGTCGTCACCGTCATCACCTATGCCTCGCTGATCGTCGGCGAACTCGTGCCTAAGCAGATTGCGCTGCGCGATCCGGAAGCGATTGCAGTCAAGGTCGCGCCGGCCATGGTGTGGATGGCGAGGATCTCGCTGCCGCTGGTTTGGCTGCTCGACCGCTCCGGCAAGTCGCTGCTCTGGCTGCTCGGCCATGGCGGCGAAGCCGAAGAGAAGGTCAGCGAGGAAGAAATCAGGACGCTCGTGGTCGAAGCCGAAAATGCCGGCGTGCTCGAGCCCGGCGAAAAAGAGATGATCGCGGGCGTGATGCGGCTCGGAGATCTCCCGGTCGGCGCGGTGATGACGCCGCGCCACGAGGTCAGCTCGATCGACCTCTCCGATCCCCCTTCCGAGATCCATGCGACGCTGCTCAAGACCAACCATTCGCGCGCGGTCGTGTTCGACGGCAATCGCGACGTTGCACTTGGCATCGTGCAGGCCAAGGATCTGCTCGATGCGTATCTGTCCGGGGGAACGCCGGACATCCGCTCGCTGGTCCGTCAGGCGCCGGTGATTCCGGAGACCGTCGACGCACGCGACGTGATCGCGATCCTGCGCGATTCCGCCGTTCATATCGGGCTGGTGCACGATGAATACGGCACCTTCCAGGGCGTGGTGACGAGCGCCGACATCCTGGAAGCGATCGTCGGCGCGTTCCACACCGAGGAGGGGCCGGCCGAACCCGCCTCGGTCAAGCGCGATGACGGCTCCTACCTGATCTCGGGATGGATGCCGGCGCTCGAATTTGCCGACCTGCTCGGCATCACCCTGCCCTCGCCGCGGCCCTACCAGACCTTTGCGGGCTTCCTGCTGCAGGAATTCGGCGCCATCCCCAATGTTGGCGAGAAGGTCACGGCCCATGGCTGGCAGTTCGAGATCGTCGATCTCGACGGCCGGAGGATCGACAAGGCCTTGGCCAGCCGCGTGGAAGAGGCATGATCGAGCTCTCGTAGCCTGGGAACCCCACCGGTTCCCGGCCCCGCCATGACCGCTGTTGCGCACCCGTCCCATGCGCCAGACCGGCTCGCTGCAGCGCCGTTCTGTTGATAACCAGGAACTTCTCCATCCCCCGCGGCAGGACAATCGGCTGCCCTGTGCTATCGGCATAACGGCAAGATCAGGTACGGAACACAGATATGCGGATTACCCTCGTCGGTTCCCGCCATTTCGGCGTGGCGACCTTGAATATGCTGCGCCAACGCGAAGTCGATGTCGTCAGGGTCGTGGTGCACGATGGAGAAGACCGGCTGGCGGCGGCCGCCCGGGCCACAGGGATCGATGTGGTGGTGCAGGCCAATCCAAAGCTCGTCGTAGCCTCCGAGATCGCCCCCAACACCGATCTGATCGTAACGGCCCACAGCCACGCCCGCGTCAGCAAGGAAGCGCTGGCCGCCGCGAAACTCGGCGGGATCGGCTACCATCCCTCGCTACTGCCCCGGCATCGCGGCATGGCTGCCGTGGAATGGACCGTCAAGGAAGGCGATCCGATCGCCGGCGGCAGCATCTATCATCTCGCCGACCGCATGGATGCTGGCGCCATCGCGGCGCAGGACTGGGTGTTCGTCAAGAAGGGCGAAACCGCGCGAGAGCTCTGGGAGCGTGCGCTGGCGCCGCTGGGGCTCCGGCTGCTCGCCGAGGTGATCGACTACGGCAGAGCTCACGGCAGCCTTCCCGCCAAGCCGCAGGATGAGCAATTCGCGACCAAGGCACCGAGTCTCTCGGACGCCAGGCACTGAACGCCTAAGGTCTGCCGCAGGAATCGAACGCACCCTTCTCCCGGGTGCGCCGATTCACGATGCGCATTCACTATGCAAGTTCACCATGATGTGTTTGATCTCACAGGAACTTTTTGCCTTCCACAGGACGGCCCATTTTGAACACATTGTGTCCGGATAAGCTAAGTTGATCACATAAATTTCAAGGAAATCTGATCCATGCGTCCTGACCGCATTCGCGCGCTCTTGTTTGCGTCCTTTCTCGGTTCTGCTGCCCTGATTTCTGCCCCTGTTTCGGCCCAGCAGCCCTATGACGGCCTCTGGCAGGTCACCGTTGTCACCAAAACCGGAACCTGCGAGCCTTCGACCTCTTCCACGGTTACGGTCACGGACGGTCAAATCTCCGCGCCGGGCGCCGGCATCTCGGGCAGGGTCGGCCGTGAGGGCCTTGTGCGAGTCTCGATCAATGGTGCATATGCCAACGGACAGCTCAGTGGCAACTCCGGATCGGGGAAGTGGAATGGGGCATCAGCAGGCGTACCGTGCAGCGGTCGATGGGAAGCTTCCCGTCAGTAAGATCCACCGGACCTCGAAGCTGTTCCCCTCCGCACGGCGGCTGACCTTCGCGGCGGCATTTGCTGCGGCAACGTTTACAGTCTCCCCCAGCCATGCTCAGTCGGGCCCGTTTGCCGGAATGGCCGGCACTTGGTCTGGCGGTGGCAGCGTGACCTTGGACGACGGCTCCAGGGAGCGCATCCGCTGCCGCGCCGTCTACCGCGTCGGCGGCGTCAACATGGCGATGTCGTTGACCTGCGCCAGCGACGCCTACAAGTTCAACCTGCAAGCCGATGTGGTCGCCCAGGGCGGCGCGATCTCCGGCAACTGGACCGAGGCCAGCCGCGGGATCAGCGGCAGCCTGCAGGGCCGCGGTGGCGGCGGTAATTTCCAGGTGGCCGCCAATGCCGGCGGGTTTAACGCCAACCTCAGCATGCGGACGAGCGGCAACAAGCAATCCGTTAGCATCAGGGCCGACAACGGGTTCCGTGAAGCGAACATCTCGCTCTCGAGATAGCTCGCGCGCGCCGGTCGCCCGCGGAAGCGGGCGACATATTCAGGAAACCCGTTCAGCTCGTCTTCGGCTTCGCCAGCCGCTCGGCAGTGTCCTTGATGGTCTTAGCGATCAGCAGGGCCTGCTCCTTGTTGAACGCAAAATCCTGCACGCCTTTGTGCGTCGTCAGCGACAGCACCATGATATCGGGCTGATGTTCGGGCCAGCCGGTGGCGAAGCCGGTCACGATATCCGCTGACGTCTTACGGTTTGCCATTCTCACCACCCTATGCCACGGGGACGAAGGCGGTGACTTCGATCTCGACCTTGGCGCGTTGATCGACCAGGCCGTCGATATAAAGCAAGGTGGATGGCGGGAAGTTGCGCCCCAACGTCTCCTTCCAGGCCGCGCCGATCCCGGCGCCCGCAGCCTCGTATTCAGCGCGATTGGTCAGGTACCAGCTCAGGCGCACGATGTGCTCAGGCCCGGCGCCGGCTTCGCTAAAGAGCTTGATGATCCGCTTCAGTGCAGTGGCGACCTGCGCTGCCATGTCCGGCGCGTAATCGCCCTTGTCATCGCCGCCGGTCTGGCCCGCCAGCACGATCCATTTGCCTGATGCGTCGAAGCTGACGCCGTGCGAGAAGCCGCGGGGTTTCGACCATTCGGCCGGTTGCAAGACACGCATGAATTTATCCTCCCAGATCATGATCCGATTAGACGGAATCGGATCATGATCTCATCTCTTTGTTTGAGCATGATCTTTTCGGAAAACCGGTTTCCACTTTTCCGGATCATGCTCGAATGCGGGACGATGCTTAGCACCGAACGGACGGTCACGGCAAAGCTGAAGGACCTGCATCGCTGCCTTCCCGGAATTGCGAGTTGCAAATCGCGTGGGCCTCGCCGATACGGATGTTCCCGCTCGCCCCCTCTCCTTTTCCGCATCACCGATGGACCGCACCCCTTCCAAGACCAAGGCCGCGCTGTGGATGGCAGGCTGGCTCACGCTGATGCTGGTGATTGCGATTTCCGGCCGCGAAGCCATGCGGGACATGAACGTGTTTCAGCTCATGGAAGCGCGCTCGATCCTCGGCTTCTTCATGCTCTACCCGCTGATCCACGCGAGTGGCGGATTTTCGATCCTGAAGACCGCGCGCGTGCACATGCACATCGCGCGCAATTTGATTCATTACGGCGCGCAGCTTGGCTGGTTCTTCGCGCTGACGCTGATCCCGATCGGCCAGGTGGTGGCGATCGAATTCACGATGCCGATCTGGACGGCGATCCTCGCCGCAGCCTTCCTCGGCGAGCGCATGACGATGTGGAAGATCACGGCGATCGTGCTTGGCCTGATCGGCGTGATCATCATCGTCCGCCCCGCCACGGGCGAGGTCAATCCGGGCCAACTGATCGCGCTTGCGGCAGCCGTGGGTTTCGGCATTTCGGTTGCGATGGTGAAGTCGCTGACCCGCACCGAGCAGACGCTGGCGATCATCTTCTGGATGCTGGTCGTGCAGTCGGCCGCAGGCCTGTTGCCGTCGCTCTATGTCTGGACATGGCCGCCGGCGCATGTCTGGGTTTGGGTCGTCCTGATCGCCTTCTGCGGCACTTTTTCGCACTACTGCATGGCGCGCGCGCTGCTGCACGCGGATGCGACCGTCGTGATTCCGATGGACTTCCTCCGGGTGCCGCTGACCGCGACCGCGGGCTGGCTGATCTATTCGGAACGGCTCGACCTGTTCACCGTGCTCGGCGCACTGCTGATCCTGGCCGGCAATCTCTTGAACTTGAAACCGAGCGCGCCGGCTCACGCCCGCGCAGGGACCTGACGATCGACGCGCTTGTGACGTAGATCACGTAGCTGCGGCGCGTTTCATGGCATGCCTTATGGCGACGCGATTCTCTCGTCGACGCAGCGGTATTTTTATGCTGCGCGAACGATGGTGTTTTCGTGTAGTCTGACGCAACGCGATAGAGTCAAAGTCTTTTCGATTCTGCTGGGGGATTTCAATGCGCACCCTTACCCTCCTCGCCTCGCTGATCTGCGTGGCGCTGACCGCAACCGCCGCCCGTGCCGAGCGACGCGTCGCCTTCGTCGTCGGCAACGGCGCCTACAAAAACGTGACGCCGCTGCCCAATCCGACCATGGACGCCAAGTCGATGGCGAGCGCATTGCGCAATGTCGGCTTCGAAGTGGTCGAGGGCACCAACCTCACCCGCGACAAAATGACCGAGAAGCTGCTCGACTTCGGCAAGAAGGCGCAGGGAGCCGATGTCGCGGTGTTCTACTATGCGGGCCACGGTATCGCGATCGGTGGCACCAACTATCTCCTGCCTGTCGATGCCGACATCAAGTCGGAGATGGACGTCAAGCTCGGCGCGGCCATCAACATCGACCTCACGCTCGACCAGACCATGAGCGACGCCAAGGTCAAGCTGGTGTTCCTCGATGCCTGCCGCGACAATCCGTTCGCCGCCAAGATCAAGTCGAACTCGCCGACCCGCAGCGTCAACGTGCAGGCCGGCCTCGCCGAAATGAAATCCGGCGAAGGCACGCTGATCGCGTTCGCAACCGGCCCGGGCCAGACCGCGCTCGACGGCCAGGAAGGCGCCAACAGCCCGTTCACGCGCGCGCTGATCGCCAACATCACCCAGCCCGGCGTCGAGATCCAGCAGGCGATGACCAAGGTCCGCGCCCAGGTCAACGAGGAGACCAACAAGGGCCAGTTGCCCTGGGGCCACACCAACCTGATCGGCTCGGTCTATCTCAACGGCGCGCCGGCGAACAACCCGGCCACCGCGGCGGGCACGCCTGCGGTATCGACCGCGGTCGCAGCCGCGCCGAGCTCGGACGTCGAGCTCGAGTTCTGGCGTTCGATCAAGGACTCCAACAAGACCGAAGAGTTCAACGCCTATCTCTCGAGCTATCCGAACGGCCAGTTCCGCTCGCTCGCGCTGGCCCGCATCGCCGCGCTTGAGAGCGGTGCGGCACCGAGCACGCAGACGCGCAACCTCACCGCCGGCATCGATCCTGCGACCTTCACCGAGGAAGCGAGCCAGGTCACCGAGGACCAGATCGGCCTCGACAAGGGCCAGCGCCGCGACGTGCAGCGCCGCCTGAACGGGCTCGGCTTCGACGTCAAGGCCACGGGCAAATTCGACGAGCCGACCCGCGCCGTGATCACGCGCTGGCAGGCCACGCGCGGCTATCCGAAGAGCGGCTACCTCAACAGGCTGCAGCACAAGGCGCTGCTGACGGAGGTCGTGGCGACCACGTCGACGAGCTCGAGCGATGAAGAGCGCCCGCGGCGCCGCGCCAGCAGCGGTGGTGGCGGCAGCGCTCCCCCTCCCCCCCGCCACCACGGCGGTGGCATCGATCCGGGAGCAGCCTTCGTCGGCGGCGTCGTGGGTGGCATGCTGGGCGGCGCGTTCCGTCGCTAACGCCCTTGGAAGCGTTCAACGAAAAGCCCGGCTCCTGCCGGGCTTTTCTGGTTTCTGGCGGCTCCTCGTTGGAGCTACTTCCCCGCCGCCTTGCGCAACGCCTCGTTGATGCGGTCCTGCCAGCCCGGGCCGCTCTCCTGGAACCATTCCAGCACGTCCTGATCGATGCGCAGCGTGACCTGCTCTTTCACTCCGGGAGCGGCGTTCTTCTTCGGCAGCGCTTCGGCCACCTTGGTGGTGGCGCGCTTGAACGCCGCCTCCGCCTCGCTGCGGGCGTCGTTCAGCGTGCGCGGTCGCCTGGGTTGATCGGCCATTGCTAGATCCCTTCAAACAGCACGGTCGACAGATAGCGCTCGGCGAACGACGGCACCACAGCCAAGATGGTTTTCCCCGCCGCTTCCGGCCGCTTGCCAATCTCTAGCGCCGCAGCGATCGCCGCCCCTGAAGAGATGCCGCCGGGAATGCCCTCGTTGCGCGCCAGCGCGCGCGACGTCTCGATCGCGGTGGTGCTGTTGACCTTGACGATCTCGTCGATTACGGAACGATCGAGGATATCGGGAATGAAACCGGCGCCGATGCCCTGGATCTTGTGCGGCGAATGCTGGCCGCCTGACAGCACCGGACTCTCCTCAGGCTCGACCGCAACGATGCGCAGCGACGGCTTGCGCGGCTTCAACACCTGCCCGACGCCCGTGATAGTGCCGCCGGTGCCGACGCCTGCGACGAAGTAGTCGATGTTTCCGCCGGTATCGTTCCAGATCTCCTCCGCCGTGGTGCGGCGATGGATCTCGGGGTTGGCGAGGTTCTTGAACTGCTGCGGCATCACCGCATTGGGCGTCGTGCGCACCAGCTCTTCCGCGGCCGCGATCGAGCCTTTCATGCCCTGCGCCGCCGGCGTCAGCACGAGCTCGGCGCCGAGGAACGCCAGCATCTTGCGGCGCTCGATCGACATCGATTCCGGCATCACCAGTTTCAGCCGATAGCCGCGCGAGGCCGCAACGAAGGCCAGCGCGATGCCGGTATTGCCTGAGGTCGGCTCGATCAGCACGGTGTCGGCATTGATGATGCCGGCCTTCTCCATCGCGATGATCATCGCCGCGCCGATACGATCCTTCACGCTCGCCGCCGGATTGAAATATTCCAGCTTGGCGAGGATCGTCGCATGCGCGCCGTGGGTCTGCGGCAACCGACGCAGGCGGACGATCGGCGTGTTGCCGATCGCATCCACGATGGAGTCGTAGACCAGCCCTCGTCCCGGTCGTTGCACTGCACGCGTAGTTGAAGGCGCATCCATCGCGGGGCTCCCTGACAAAAATGTGCCGCGAAAATCGCGGTTCTCGTTAGTTAGGAACGGAGCACGCCGCAGCGCAAGAAGGGAAATAATCGATTAACAAATCGCTGCATCGCAATAGCGAAATGTTTCTAAATCGCGATAAACCAACGCATTTGTGTTGCGACAACGTCAAATAAATCGGTGTATAACTTACCCCTGAGTTAAACACCCCACAGATCGCCAGGAGGTCACGATGACAGCAATCGCTGAAATCCCGTCGACCATCGCGGTTCGTCCGAATCCACGCGGCTGCGATCTGCCGACCTGTCCGGTGTGTGCGGACACCATGATCGCTGCGGAAGCGTCTGCCTATCTGTACGACAGCATCATCAGCTATCTCTGGACCTGCGACACCTGCGGTTACGGTTTCGTGACCAAGCACGCGGTCAAGCGCTTCGCCTGCAATTAGGCCCTATCTTGCGGCGATATCACCGCGCGCCCAATCGGCGCGCGTTTGCTTTTGGAAGTCCTCAAAACTTCCGCCTGCGATCGCGGCGCGAATGTCCTGCATGAGCTGCTGGTAATAGGCGATGTTGATTTCCGACAGCAGCATCGCCCCAAGCGTCTCGCCCGATTTCACGAGGTGATGCAGATAGGCGCGCGAATAGCTGCGCGCGGAAGGCCACGCGCTCTCTTCATCCAGCGGACGCGGATCGTCGGCGTGTCGTGCGTTGCGCAGGTTCACCGGCCCGAACCGGGTGAACGCCACGCCGTGGCGTCCGTTCCGCGTCGGCATCACGCAGTCGAACATGTCGATGCCGCGCGCGACTGCCTCCAGGAGGTCCTCGGGCGTGCCGACGCCCATCAGATAGCGCGGACGGTCCGCGGACAGCACCGGCGCGGTCTCCTCGATCATCGCCAGCATCACCGCCTGCGGCTCGCCGACCGCAAGCCCTCCGATCGCGTAACCGTGAAAACCGATCTCGACCAGCGCCTCGGCGCTCTGCCGGCGCAGCTCCGGCACATCGCCGCCCTGCACGATGCCGAACAGCATGTAGCCGGCAGGTGCGGTCTCGAAGGCGCGCTTGCTGCGCTCGGCCCAGCGCAGCGACAGCCGCATCGCGCGTTCGATGTCGTCGCGCTCCGCCGGCAATCGCACGCATTCATCCATCTGCATCGCAATGTCGGAGCCGAGCAATCGCTGCACCTCGATCGAGCGCTCCGGCGACAGCTCGACCTTGGCGCCATCGATATGCGAGCGGAACGTCACGGCGTTCTCGCTGACCTTGCGCAGCTCCGACAGCGACATCACCTGGAAGCCGCCGGAGTCCGTCAGCATCGGCCCGTTCCAGCCGGTGAACGTCTGCAGGCCGCCCAGGGCTGCGATGCGCTCGGCACCAGGCCGCAGCATCAAATGATAGGTGTTGCCGAGCACGATGTCGGCGCCGGCATCGCGCACCTCGCGCCAGTGCATGCCCTTCATCGCGCCGGCGGTGCCGACCGGCATGAAGGCCGGCGTGCGCACCACGCCATGCGGCGTGGTCAGCCGGCCGGTACGGGCATTACCGTCTGTCGCGAGCAATTCGAAATGATTGGGAAGGTCCATGCGGCCGCTTATGGCGTGACAAAGGCCCCTGTTCAACCGCGTTGACGGCGATTTCCGGCTGGAATGCCGTTGACGGAGCCCAAAACCTCCCGCATAAGTTCCACCACCATGATCATCGCGACCAAACGCACCACCACGACCAAAAAGCTCTCCGGGGCTTTGGGAGGCGTGCGCGCGTAGTCGGACCGACCGCATCATCTCAAACCGAAGCCCCGCCTGATGAAGGTCCGGGGCTTTTTTTATTGCCCAATCCTGATGGAGATTCCCGTGAAGTACGATCCCGTTGTTGCCATTGCCGGCGTGACCGGCGCCGTCGGTGCCGAGTTCATCGCCACCATGGACCGGCGCGGCTTTCCCGTGCGCAAGCTGAAGCCGCTGGCGAGCAGCCGTTCGGCGGGCAAGACCATCGACTTCCGCGGGCAAAAGCTCGTCATCGAGGAGCTCAATGAGCGCTCGTTCGAGGGCGTCGACATCGCCCTGTTCTCGGCCGGCAGCGGCGTCTCGAAGAAGTTCGCGCCGATCGCGGTGAAGGCCGGCGCCGTCGTCGTCGACAATTCCTCCGCCTTCCGCATGGACCCCAACGTGCCGCTGGTGATCCCGGAGATCAACGCGTCCCGCATCCGCGAGCACAAGGGCATCATCGCCGTCCCGAACTGCGCGGCGATCACTGCGCTGGTGCCGCTCTGGCCGATCCATCAGAACAACCGCATCAAGCGCGTGATCATCTCGACCTATCAGGCCGCGAGCGGCGCCGGCGCCGCGGCAATGGAGGAGCTGGTGGAATCGACCCGCGCCAATCTGAACGGACAGGTCTATACGCCGAAGGTGATGCCGCACCCTTACGCCTTCAACCTGTTCAACCACAACACCGCCGTCGATCCCGAGACCGGCTACAACGGTGAGGAGACCAAGGTCATCAACGAGACCCGCAAGATATTCGAAGACGACAGAATCGCAGTCGGCGTCACCTGCGTCCGCGTGCCGGTGCTGCGCGCACATTGCGAGGCCATCACCTTCGAATGCGAGAAGCCTGTTAGCGAGGACCAGGTGCGCGCGCTTCTTGCGGCCGCGCCGGGCGTGCGGATCGTGGACGATCGCGCCGGGAATTACTTCCCGATGCCGATCGATGCCTCCGGCCAGGACGACGTGCTGGTCGGCCGCATCCGCAAGGATCTGAGCGACCCGAGCGGCCATTCGATCTCGATCTTCGTGGCCGCCGACCAGCTCCTGAAGGGCGCTGCGCTGAACGCGGTCCAGATCGCGGAGCTGTTGCCCGAGCGCGTGATGGCATGAGGCCGGCGCCGCCGGCAGATTGGCGATGACGGCTGCACGGCGGCACGATATAGAGCGGGGGGACATCGTAGCGCCGAGAGGACGGAACCACTGACGAGGTTAATGGCACGGGCGGCACGGCAGAGCGTTGCGAAATCTCGCGGCGGCCGCCCGACAAAAAGCGCCGCCATCCAGCGCGACCTGCGGTTGATCGAGGTTGCTACCCGGCTTTTTCTGGAGCGCGGCTTCGAGGCGACATCGATCGACGCCGTCGCGGAAACGGCGCGGGTCAGCAAGCCCACCGTGTACGCCCGCTATCGCGACAAGCGGGGCCTGTTCGAGGCCGTGCTGCGGCGCGAGATTGCGCGCTGGCTCTCTCCGCTCTCGACAGCGGCGGAAATGCAGTGCAGCGATGTTTCCGGCGTTTCCGTCGAGCAAGTTCTCCTCGATCTCGCGCGGCAGATGCTCAATTTGATCAGCGGGCCCGAGCCGGGGGCTCTGAGCCGCATTGTGGCGGCGCAGGCAACCAATTTTCCCGAGCTCGCAAGGCTCGCGGAGGAAGAAGGCTACCTGAAAGCCGTTTCGACGATGACCCGTCTGTTTGATCGCCTGGTCGCCGAGGGAGCGGTCCAGATCGAGGACACGACAACCGCCGCCGAGGTCTATCTCAACATCACCGTCGGCCACACCTTCCGGCAGGCGACCAACGGCATTCCGATTGACCGGAAGGCTGAGGAAAAACGCTTGCGGGCGTCCTTGCGGCTTTTGATGACCGGCATCGGCGGACCTGGCGGTCGGCCGCAGAAATCCGGCGCACGGACCCGCCCGTCCCGCTGACATCTCGATAAGCCATGCCCGGCGCAGCGGGCTGCCCCGCGATTTGGGCGGCTATCGGCGTCGGAGCGCTGTTGACGATAACGAAACGACACCGTACAGTTTGATTAAGTGAGCCGGCGATGTCCGCCGCACCTGATGCCGCCTAGTGCTCACGCCGTCGCAGACTTCGATCGGCGCAACCTGCGTCTTCCTGGCCCCCAAGCCTGGCTTGCGCTGTTCGGACGGCCGACCCGGTCACGGGTCGGCCGTGTCCTTTCGGCGCACGAACGCAACGCGCGGTCGTCGTCCCGACCAGGAAGGATCCTCTCATTGGCCCCCGCCCTGTTGCAAAGATGCATCCAACTCGTGGTCGTCGGTCTTGCGATTACGGCGCTGTCATGCACAGCGCGAGCCGGTGCAGAAGATCGGGGAACGCCGGAAGAGCGCGAGGCCTGCACACCCGATGTCTTCCGATTTTGCTCCGGTTCCATCCCGGACACCGACCAGATTGTTTCGTGCCTTCACGCAAATAAGCGGCGGTTGAGCGAAAAATGCCGCGGTGTGATGTCGGTTCGGAACTCAAAAATGCCGGATCGAAGTACCAAATGATGAGAGATGCACGTCTGCAGATCAGATGCTTTGAGTCACGGAGGAGGATCGATGGTGAGTCCGCGTACGCTCTCCACGAGGGCGATGTCCAGAATGACACAGCGTCTGCTCGTGATCGGTCTGCTGACGCTGCTCGCATCCGCGCCCTCGTTCGCTGTCGCCGCCCCTTCTGCTCCTGAGGCTTCTTCCGGCCAGGAGCAGGCCACCGAGCCTGACGACAAGGCGGTCGCCCACCAAATAGAGCTGTTCCGGACCGCCCAGGTCTCGCTCAGCCGGGCCATCGAGATCGCCGAGCGGGCGCATACCGGCGCGAGGACCTCCGATGTCAGCTTCGATGGGGGATCGGGTGCGCCGGTGTACCGGGTCAGGACGTTTCATGACGGCCAGCTCTGGGAACATGCCATCGATGCTGCCACCGGCGAGATCTCGACGGATCGGCTGGTGTCGTCCCTGAAGGAACTCAATGCGGAGGACCGCACCAATATCGCCTCGCTGTCGGGTGTTGACCAGCAATTATCGGATGCAGTGCGGGTGGCGGAACGCGCCGCCTCGGGCAAGGCAATCAGCGGAGGCCTGACACGCGAACGCGGCAAGCTGAGCTTCGTGGTCATCATCGTCAGCGGACTGGATCTGAAGCAGGTGATCCTCGAACCGCCCCGCCGTAAGGGGCGTTGAGGCTCAACCC
>NZ_PSRR01000096.1 GCF_004296405.1 Bradyrhizobium sp. Leo170 | reverse complement strand
TCAGACGTCCAAACGTTTGCATCTCAAGCTCGGCAATTCTAGCGCGAATTGCACCGCGGCCAACGGCTTACTCCGCCGGGCGAGGAGTTCAGCAGCGCGTCGTGACCCGACCGTAGGCGTTCCCTGACTGCACGCAAGGGACTCGATGACTTGAATCAACCGCGCGCCGCGCGCATTGCGTCACGGCAAGCGCTATGATTTGCAGCGGTGATAGGTGACTTCCATTCCCTCGATGCCAGGAAACAGGCGCGTGATGGTGTCGTCATCAACCACTTTGAAGAAGAGTTGGATGTTTTCGAGCATGATCCCTGAGGCGCAGCCGACGACCATATTGACGTTCTCGTCGTTGTCCTTCCTGGATTTGATCGAGCAGGTCGCGTACTTGGCTCTCAGACGATTGGGCTCGGCGATGAATCCGCCGCCATGCACGCCGGGAAAATTGGTGAAGGCGACCAGCTTTGCCCTTCCCTTGCGCGTGAATACCTTGCTGCATTGGTCGGCGCTCGCGACCCATGAGCCGGTGAGATCAAACGCGGCCGCATTTCCGAATAATCCCACGACGGAAACGGCCAATGTTGTCACAAGCACCGGAAACCCGCGAAGTCCCTTCATTTCATGCCCCCTTCCAGAAGGTCGCAGGCACTTCCGTGCTCGCCGCGTATCAATGGCCGCTGAACACCAGGGTCTTGATCGGCAACAGCAGCGCCTGGATCCGCAGCAGCAACGCATGCACCAGTCCCACGCCATCGACCACATGCAGCGCGATGCGCCGGCCCGCGCTGGTGTCCTTGTTGGAGATTTCGTCATGGTTGCTGGTGTAGGCGTTGACGATGCAACTGCTGCCCGGCGTGACCCCTTCGAGGCCGCCCTTGTAGAGCGGCTCCAGGAACACCAAGACGGTCCCCGGCCGGATGATGTTTTGCGCTTCGACCAGTTGCTCGCCACCTCTGAACTGGCCGGCGGCGATATAGTCCTGGACCGTCGTGACCACCATCGGAATGATGACCCAGGGCCTTGAGATACAGGTCGCTTCCGCCACCATGCCTTCCCTCATCACCTGGGCCTCGATCTGGCCGAATCCGGCCTGCAGGATCCGCCGGCCTGCACCCTCCGGGATAAGGATGCCGGCCGGCCGCATCAGCGGGTTGACGACGTCGCCAACGCGAAGCAGGAACTGCTCCACACGACCATCGACGCCGGCGCGAACGAAAGTCTTGTCCATATCCACTTGAGCTTGCGCCAACGCGGCTTCGGCGCTTGCCTTCTCCGCCGGCAGCAGTGTTGAAACCCGCAAGGTCGCGGACTGCTTGACGGCCACTGCGGCGTCGATCCCGGCTTGCCGTTGATCGACGAGGACCTGGAGTTTTTCGATGTCGCGCTGCGGCACGATGCCGGGATTGCGGCGCTGCAGTTCGCTCTTCACATCCAATTCGTCCTTGGCTTGCTGATGCGCGCTTCTTGCTTCCTGGGTCTGTGCCTCGGCCTTGACGACATCGGCTTCCGCGGCCACCAGCGCAGCGTCCACCTCGGCGACCTTGCGCTTGGCCGTTTCAAGGGCTGCTTCCTGCTTCGAATCGTCCAGCCTGAAGATCACGTCGCCTTTCTTCACCGGTGCGCTGAAGTCGAAATTGACTTCCGCGACGCGCCCGGAAGCCTCCGGGAGGATCGGGATCGTCCGGAAGAACAGCGTGGCGGTGTCGGTTGCGGGATGGAAATAGAAGATCATGGTGATCAGCGCTATCGTGAGCATGAGGCAACTGGTTATGCCCCACCTCAGCTCGAACCAGACCGAGAAGAAGGTGATCTCCTTGCCGAAGCGTTTGCCCTGGACGTAGCGGCGGAAGAGATAGTCTGGAAGGACCGTCACGAGGGAGCAGATCAGGAGCTCAAGCATTGCTGGACTCCCTTGCCTTCGCGGCATCCGGGCCTCTCGTCTCCGATGAGGCGGCCGGAAGCGCCGGATCCGGTTTGGTTTCAGGCCTTGCCGCGCCGCCTTCATCCGCAGCAGCACTCGCTATCTTCTCCACCGAGCCGGCAATGCTGCGCAGCGGCGTGCTGAAATCGGGAAGATCGATCATGGCCAGCAACAGCGCCGCGACCCAGAACAGGTGGATGTGCGTGAAAAGCGCCAGCAAGCCGAGGACCGCGACGATCTCGAACTGCAGCTTTTGCGATTTGTGCGCCATCCGCTCGGGCAGGCTGTGCAGGCGCCAATAGAGCGTGCCGACCCAGAGCACGACGGCTACCAGGAAGATGCCCATCACAACCATCAGCACGTCGACCTCGTTCGGCGGCGTGATGAAAAAAGGCAGATGATGGGGCGCAATTGGATGAAGCTGCTCGCTCAACTGCTTCTCCCGGGTCAGGAATTGGGCCTTTGACCGTTCAGTCTGGGTACCGTCGTCCAGGGGTCGCTTGATCTGGATCAAAGGTGCGCCCCTACCCGGCCCTAGCCTTTCGCGAACGACCAGAGGAAACCGGCCATTCAGGAGATGTCAGCCATGCCAGCGAACATTGATGACCTGATCCCCAACGCCAGCCAGATCCAGAAGGAGGCCGCCCTCCGGGAGGCGGAAAAGGCGGATGAGTATGTCCGCCGCGCGGCCGCCGCCGAGGCCGAGAAGAAAGCCCTGATCGATCGGCTCAGCCGGCCCTCCGGCAAGTCCGAGGAGGAAAAAATCCAGTTGGCATCGACCATCATCCAGCGCGCCGTGCGGAACGGATTGACCGAAGTCCTGGTGTATCGCTTCCCGAATACGCTGTGTACCGACAAGGGCCGCGCCATCAACCAGATGGAAGCGGGCTGGGAAGCCACGCTGACCGGGATTCCCAAGGAGATCTTCCAGCTTTGGACCGACTACCTGAAGCCGCGCGGCTACCGCATCCGCTATCAGGTCATCGATTTTCCCGGCGGTGTGCCCGGCGACATCGGCGTCACCATCGCCTGGGGCGATTAAGCGGCCGGCCGGTTCAAGACGATCTGAAACAGTGGAAGCCTGGACATGGCAGATGCGCCCGCCGCACGGATGAAGCGGAAGATCTATGAGAAGGAACTGGAGAAGCTCCAGGTCGAGCTATGCCATCTCCAGGAATGGGTGAAAGCGAACCAGGCGCGGGTCATCATCCTGTTCGAAGGCAGGGATGCGGCGGGCAAGGGAGGCACGATCAAGGCGATCACGGAAAAGGTCACCCCCCGCGTGTTTCGCGTCGTCGCCCTCCCTGCGCCTTCGGATCGCGAAAAGACGCAGATGTTCATCCAGCGCTACATGCAGCATTTCCCTGCCGGGGGCGAAATCGTCATTTTCGACCGGAGCTGGTACAACCGGGCCGGGGTCGAATATGTGATGGGCTTCTGCAGCCCCGCCGAGCACAAGCGCTTCCTCGAGCTGTGCCCTACCGTGGAGCACTACGTCGTTGAGGCCGGCATCGTCCTAATCAAGCTGTGGCTCGAGGTCGGGATGGAGGAACAGGAGCGACGATTCAGGGCCAGGATCAACGATCCGCTGCGGCAATGGAAGCTGAGTCCGATGGATACGGAATCCTATCGACGCTGGTACGCCTACTCGCGGGCACGCGACCTGATGCTCAAGGCCACCAGTTCGAAACATGCGCCATGGCACATCATCCGCTCCGACGACAAACGGCGGGCACGGCTGAACTGCATCTCGCATATCTTGGACATGATCCCGTACAAGCGCGTTCGCCGGAACAAGGTCAGGCTGCCCAAGCGTTCCAGCAAAGGACGCTACAACGATCAGACCGGGCTGCGCGGGATGGCGTTTGTTGCTCAGCGGTACTGACCGGATGCGGCCAAGTTCCAAATTCCGAGCTTTTCTCAATCGTCCGCCATCCGGGACTCGCAACGCCAGCTTGATTTATGTCAAGGGAGCGACCACCGCGCACGAATAGCGTTAATAATGGCCGACCATTCCGGCCGAGCAGGGATAGGTTCGAGGATCATCTCGCCATCCGTCGCGATTTGCCAACGGCGGCATAAAGAATCATTCGGTCTTCGAATCTTGTCCGCAACAAGAGGAGAGCGCAATGACACGGCTGCCAGTGATTGCCGCAGCAGTTCTAGCGATTGCTGCATCTGCCCCCATTCTTTGCACGACAACAAGCCCCGCATCAGCCCAAGGATGGCAAGGCAGGGACGGCAATGTGGGCAGCGATTTGAGAGACCTTCTGAGAGACCGGATTCAAACGCGCGAAGATCTACGGGATCTCATTATCGACCTTCTGCGAGATCGACAGGAGATGCGGGGCCGCCTGCGCGAGCGGATGGGCCAGTGGCGTGACCGCGAGGAGGATGAAGGCGACGGGAGCTGGCGCGGCGGTCTGCGGGAGCGGCTCGCCGAGAGGTTGGCTGAGCGACGCCATGGAGGTGAGGGAGGAGGCTGCTATTTCCTTACCCGCAGCCTGAGTGACGAGGACCGCGATTTTATCCTTATCATTCGTCGGCGTGTGTGCCGCGACTGAGCATCTCAGAGTGAGCCGGAGCGGAATCACGACGAGTTCCGCTCCGGCCTCTCGCTCACAATGAGGAGACTCATGATGAACAAGGCCTTTGCCCTCACCGCCACGCTTTTGCTTATCTCTCCGCCCGCCTTCAGTCAGAACGCCCCCAGCTCAGATCAGCGAGACTCATCATACTCTCGAAGCGATCGTGATCTGGACGATGTTCTGCGGGCAATCGGCGAATCTGGTCGCGGGGGAGCACGCAGAGGCGGCGCCGCGTTCTTCCTGCGGAATGGCGACGCGATGGTGGCTGTGCGCTGCGATCCACAAGACTCCATGAAGGCATGCGTTGACACCACTCTGACGCTCCTTGAGCGGGCGCGCTCCATGCAGCCTGGAGGAGGAGCGCAGAGTGGCGCTCCGGGAGCACCGAGTGGCGCTCCAGGAGCACAGCCCCAACCTCGCTGACAACTCTGAAAGCCGGGATGTCTGCTTGCCGCTTACGGCCCGGACGACGGATTTGCACGCTTTCGAGTTAGCCGAAACGATAGGCGGCTGCGTGCGTTCCCGAGAGCTGACGATTCTGATTTGGCAGGCGGACGCTCCCTGGGCGGGCTGACTCTCGCGCATCGCACAAGAGCGCCTCGTCCCCGAAAAGCAGACCACGGCACCGCAGCCATGGCCCGCTGCGCGATCATTTCAATCTTATGGTGACGCCACCGACGGCGGCTGAGACTTCGGCTCCGATCTTCGGTCCGCTGAGTTGCAAGATCACGCCATTGTTGTTTCGTAGCTGAACGCCACCGGCGCCGGCGGCAACGGCGCCACCAGCGCCGACCGCGCCGTAGCTGCCTTCGATGGACTCAGGCCCCCGCAAATTCAGCGCGCGCCCAACAAGCTTGGTGGTCGAGGCTCCGATCGTGAAGCCAACGCTCATGCCGGAGACGGTGAATGGATAGCGCTTGCCCCGGAGTATCAGCACGCCCTCGCCGCCGCCGACGCCGACGACAAAGCCGCCTTTGGTGAAGACGACGGCAACCTGGCCGGTCTCCGCCCGCGACGGCGTACTCAGTCCTGCCAAGCCCAGCATCGCCAGCACCGCGATCACCCCAACATGTCTCATGATTTACCTCCAAGAGCGATTTAGAGAACAGTTTGCCAAGACTACTTCCCGCGTCAGACGCGCTCGACGGCGGGTTTCTCCCGATCGTCGTGTACGGCGACACTGAATGGTGGTGGGTCGCGCCGCCGCCCCTTTGATCCAAGTCAATGCTGCGTTAACCCGCAGCGAGCTCCTCAGGCGCTCGATCATCCGCCGGCCTTGCTCTCGCCAAGCACGCTGTCGAGCGTCCGCATCCAGTTGCGGCTATCGATCTTTTCCGCCAGCCCGTCCGCCTGCAACAGGTCGCGCAATTGAGCATGAGCGCCGACGATGCAGAACGTCACCTCGCGATCTGCCAGTTCGTCATGCAGATCATGCAACATGCGCGCGCCGGCCAGATCGATGAAGGGCGATGCCGAGAGGTCGCAGACCACCATCTTGATGTCCGACGATTTTCGCAGTGCAGCCAGAACAGTGTCGAGGATCGTCTCGGCATTGACGTAGAGCAGCGACGCTTCGGGACGGAATGCGATGACGCCGGCGAGCGGCTCCACCCCATGATGCCTGGCGCTATCCGAATAACGGCCGGTTCCGGGGAGCCGTCCGAGAAAAGCCACATGCGGCTGCGACGCGCGGACGAGCAGCAGGAAGATGGATGCGAGTGCCGCAAGCAGCACTCCCTGCAGGATTCCAAGCAGCAGCACCGAAGCGAGCGCGATCGCCGCCGCATAGAAATCGATCCGGCTGATTTTCCACATACGCAGCAGCGCGGGGATGTCGACCAGCCTGTACACGGCGCTAAGCACGATCGCAGCCAACACCGCCTTGGGAAGATTTGTCAGCAGTCCCGTGAAGAACAGCAGACACAGCGCAAGCGTGACCGAGCAGAGCACCAGCGCCAAAGGCGTACGGGCCCCGGCCGCGTCGTTCACCGCAGATTGCGACAGGCCGCCGGCAACCGGATAGCCGTGGCCGAACGCCGCCGCGAGGTTGGCCGCACCCAGTCCCAGAAACTCCTGCCGGACATCGAGGCCGTAGCCATGCTTGGCCGCAAAGCTTCGCGCCGCAGAAATCCCCTCGACATAGGCAAGCAACAGACAGCCGGCCGCGATCGGAAACAGCTCTGCAGGCTTCGACAGCCCGAACGAAGGCATTGCAAGCGCCGGCAGCCCTTGCGGAATCGCCCCGGTAATCGGCACTCCCAGCGCCGGCAGGCCAAATATCGATGCAACCAGAATCGATAGTGCGACGACGGCGAGTCCAACCGGCTTGCCCGGCAGGAGGCGCTCGCCGATCAGCAACAACAGCAGCGAAGCAAGACCGATCGTCAGAACAAGCAAGTTGACATCGCCGAGCTGCCCGGCGAGCCGAACAGTCCGGTCAAAGAAATTGTGGCCACCGCCCGCAACACCGAACAGGCTGGGTAGCTGGGTCATCATGATCGTCAGCCCGGCGCCCGCCTTGAATCCGACCAGGATGCTATCGCTGATCAGGCGTACCAGAAGGCTGAGCTTGAACAGCCAGGCGATCAGGCAGAGCAACGCCACCGCACAGGCCACCAGGCTCGCGATGTCAGCGTATCGCGCCGGATCGCCTGCGGCCAAAGCTCCGGCCGAGCCGGCGATCATGAGCGAGATCGCGGATGTCGGACCAATCGCAAGCTGACGCGAGGAGCCGAGGAGTGCATAGCCGACGCCGCCAAGCAGATAGCCGTAGATTCCGACATGAGGGGGCAGCCCGGCGAGCGCCGCATAGGCCAGCGAAACCGGTATCGCGTAGGCGGCGAGCGTAATCCCCGCGACGGCGTCCAAGGACAGAAAGGAAAGCCGATAATTGGCAAGCCACTCCATCGGCGGAAAGAGCCGCGTCCATCCCGGTTGCTGAGATGACGATGGCTTCATGTGAATTGGCCCGTCACGCGAGATTTGAGGCGCTATAGCGATCGCCGAATTGCTCCGATCAACGGCGGCCTGGAGCCAAGCGGGATTGATCTGGATCAAGCGTCGCTTCGGATTCGATCCGTCAACTCGCCTCGTTACGGCGGAGCTCTGATATGGGTCAGGCTTGCTCACGATTCCTGATAATACTGTTCGTCTTCCTCAGCCAGATCGCGCCGGCGCGCCCTGACGATCAGAACGCTCCCGCGCGCATTCAGGAGGAAGTCTGGGCGCTGCCGCTCGTCCTGCCGACCATCGCCTATGTGGTGCGTCCGGTCGGCGACGGCCCCTTCCCGCTCGCCATCATGAATCACGGGGTGTCACTTGACCCGGTGCAGCGCAGCTTCTTTCCGCTGGTCGAATTCCGCGACGCCGCTATGTGGTTCGCGCGACGCGGCTACCTCGTGGTGGCACCGGTTGGATCGGGTTACGGCGCCTCGGCGATCGACATACCCGAACGCGGGCTCTACGGACCGTTCTTCTCCAAGATCGGCAATTGCACCAATCCGAACTTCCACGACGCCGGCATGGCGGTTGCGCAGCTCGACCTCTTGATCATCGACTATATGGCAGCCGAGAAGAAGATCGTGCCGAAGGATGTCATCGTGATCGGCCAATCGGCCGGCGGCTGGGCGTCGATTGCGCTTTCGAGCGCAAACCCGGCGCAAGTCAAAGCCATCATCACCTTTGCAGCCGGACGCGGCGGCCGCGTCGATGGCAAGCCGAACAACAATTGTGCGCCGGACCGGCTGGTCGAGGCTACCCGTGAATTCGGCCGTACGTCGCGGGTGCCGATGCTCTGGATCTACATTGCAAACGACACGTTCTTCGGCCCGGCGCTGTCGAAACGAATGCACGAGGCGTTCACCGCCGCAGGCGGCAACGCCGAGTACCACCTGCTTCCGCCGTTCGGTGACGATGGACATTTCCTGGTCGGCTCGGCCGATTCCATTCCGATCTGGGCGCCGCTCGTCAGCGTGTTCCTGGACAGGCACAAATAGCGACGGCGACCGGCGTGAGGAGCATAGCCATGAAGATGCAGCCTCCTGGACCGTTTCCGATCCCGTTCGTCGCCCTGATATTATCAGCGATGATCGCAGGCGCTCCGGCGAATGGACAAAAGGTGCCGGCTGGCGCGCAACCCGGGGGAGCCGAAATCGCGCCTCGCGGCCAGCGCGAAGCGCGCGACATCAGGTTTGGCGACTGGGAGAAGGTCTGCTTCAAGCCCGGTGGCGCGAAGATGGTCTGCCGCACCACGATCAGCGGCACTTTCAATACCGGCCAGACCGCGGTTCGCGTCTATCTGACCGAGCGCGAGGACAATAGCGGCGCGCGGCTACAGCTTTTCCTGCCGGTTGGTCTCTATCTGCCGGCCGGCGCCACGCTCACCGTCGATCAGGGCACGACCTATCGACTTCCGTTCACGTGGTGTCTCACCAACACCTGCATTGCTGGTGACCTCGCCAACCCGCACCTGCTGCACGACATGGACTCCGGCCAGAAACTCTTTCTGCAAGTGGTCGACACCAACTTGCTGTCGGTGAAGACGGCGCTGCCGCTCGATCAATTTGCGACCGCGCGCAAAGGCGCACCGGTACGCGTTTTCGAACAGGATATCGATGAGTGAGGATAAACACGCGCGGCTAGGCGATAGCCGCCGCCATTCTTTCGATCGGCTCGATCAGTGATTTCGCCGAAAACGGCTTGGTCAGGTAAGCGACGCATCCCGACTCCGTCGCCGCCGTGCGGTTCGCATGGCTGTCATTGCCAGTGATATAGATGACCGGCAAGCTGATGCCGTTGTCCAGGAGCCGGCGACGCAGATCAATGCCGGATTGACCATTCAGATTGATATCCAGGATGATGCAGAAAGCGCCACCGAAATCGTCGTGGCCAAGCAGCGCGCTGGCGGACTCGAATAGCGTCGTATCAAACCCGTGCTGCCCCAGCAGACGCTTAAGGCTCCTGAGCATGGATCGGTCGTCATCTACGACAAGAACAGATCTTCGATTCGGCAAGGTGCTCAGCTTTTCGAGGATGTTTTCGGCCGTCTTCTGCAGTCGGCGGCCTGACCGCGAGCCGAGAAGCTCGATTGATTTCGCACCCCGAGATACGCGCTGTCATCAAGGTGTGATATTGTCCGTTCGGACAGGTGTCCTGAGGGAACCCAACACCCTTTGCGTATTTTTCCTGTCAAAGTGCGATAGTTTCGATCTCGGACGCTAACGGTCTGCATCGTTCCTTGAGCCGAGCACGCCGAGCCGCTCCGCGATCGATACCAATTCGGCGAGCGAGTGCACTTGCATCTTTTCCATCACCTGGTGTCGGTGCGCTTTCACCGTGCGCTCGGTTGTTCCCAATTGATGCGCGATCTGCTTGTTGATCTTGCCGCGCACGATCAGCTCGAACACCTGTCGCTCGCGCGGCGTCAGCCTTGCAAGGAGGGAGCGATGGGAATCGAGCTTGCTGCGCTGGCTGCGCACTGCGCCATGACGAGCAATGGCGCGCTCGATTGCATCCATCAACTGTTCCGAAGACACTGGTTTGGTCAGGAAATCCTCCGCGCCGGCCTTGATTGCCCGCACGGCCGTCGCAGTGTCGGCGTACCCGGTGAGGAACACGATCGGCAGCGTCGAACCGAGTTCGCTGAGACGATTTTGCAGTTCGGGACCGCTCAGGCCGGGTATCCGCACATCGAGCAGGATGCATCCCAGCCGCTCATTGTCCGACAGACGATCCAGTAGCTGCTGAGCGGACGGATAGGTTGCGACGTCATAGCCGGCGAGCTTCAGCCGCCGCTCAATGGCTGTCCGAAACGAAGCATCGTCATCAACCACGTGAACGAGGCCAGGCAATTTTCCCTCCGAGGAGGCATGGAGCCGCATCGTGACCGGTAGTCTCGCCGCCGGTCCGACACCATTGCCTACTTGTCCCATAGTACAATGGTCCGTGGGACAATGATTAGGAATCCTGCCTTCGTCGCAGATCAACTTTAGCGAGACTGGACCCGATACCGCATTCTTGCAGCGCAATACTTCTAAAGACTGACAAAAATCGTGACGTTCAGGTTAGGAGTTGGGCCATGTTTTCCTATGTCAACATCGATCCGGCAGCATCCCTACCTAATATGCTCGGCGCGTTCGGCATGGCGAGCGCTTCGAACCCGATGGTGACCTTAAACGAATTTACGTACAAGAAAGGGACGGAGATCTACGGCGAGAAAGAACCTGCCGATTACGTCTATCAGGTCAAGTCTGGTGCAGTGCGAAGCTACAAGCTGCTTTCAGACGGCCGCCGTCAGATTGGCGCGTTTCACCTGGTCGGCGATATCTTCGGGCTGGAGAACGGCAGCGAGCATCGTTTCACGGCCGAGGCGATCGTCGACACCGCGGTGCGCCTGGTGAAGCGTCGCAGCCTCGAACTCGTAGCCGAGAGCGATGCGATGGTCGCCCGCAACCTGCTCAGCATGACCACGAACAACCTGCAGCACGCCGAGGATCACATGCTCCTGCTCGGCCGCAAGACGTCGCTCGAGCGCGTTGTTGCCTTCCTGCTCGAAATGGACAAGCGCCTGACCGCGGCCGGCGTCATGGCGCTGCCGATGTGCCGCCGTGACATCGCCGATTATCTCGGCCTGACGCTGGAGACGGTCTCTCGCGCCCTGTCGCGGCTGCACGAGCTCGGCATCCTCGGATTCATCGGCAACAACCAGCGCCAGATCGTGCTCCTGGACCGGCCCCAGTTGGCGGGCCTCGATTTGCAGAACTGAAAGGCCCTCCTGGCTCGGCGATCGATGCAAGGTGGTCGTACGACCTGCGCAGCACCTCGAACAACAGGGCCGTCGACCAGCCGAACATCAGGATGCCGTTCATTGCGGTTATCGGTCCCGTCAGCCGCCATGATGCCGCGGGCGTGATATCGCCGTAGCCGAGGGTGGTGTAGTTCACGAAGGCGAAATAAACGAGGTCGGCGCCGGCAGGTGCGGCACCGACGATCGCATAGGCCAGTGCCCAGACAAAGACGTCGAGGGTATGAGCCAGCATCAGCAGGATTGCCACAACGACCATGACGCCCATCAGATGAAGTCTCGGCCAAACAGGGTGTCGTTGCTCTGCAATACGGGCGATGGCGACCACAGCGACGGTCACCAGCGCGTGGATCATGATGTTGACTACGCTGATGACTGCGCCGACAAGGAACTGAAGTGCCATCCGTCGGCCCCGGCCGCTAAGCAAATCAGCTCTTGGGAGTAAACACGCCCGCTGCCGCCTTCATGGCCGATTCGCCCATGCTCCTCCCCTGTTCCATCAGCGCTCGCATCTGGTCCTGGAAGAACTCGGACTGAATCCTGACTATGTCCGGCACATCCTTAGCCTCGATTAGCCGGTCGCAGAGGTCAAAAGTCGTCGCGGTCTGCCGCCGCATATGATCACAGAACTGCTTGGCCTGCCCGGCAATCGGGAGCTGTGAGGAGTTCAAGCCCTTCTCAAGCATGTCAAAATAATCCGAATTGGCCTTGCGAACACGGCCGAGATTCTCTGTGAGCATCGTCCGGACCTTGTCCGCTGCCACTTCTTGGGGGTTCGACATCGCATCCTCCTCTCCTGATGAAATCCATTAAGGTGCCGTCTATTTCGCGAGGCCGCCGAACCAGCCGCCACAGAGCCGCCAATTCGAGGTTCACCGAACGCCCGGTGCCGGGCCCGATGACGGGTCGACTGTCCCTCAGCCTCCGCCGTTGTCCTGAGGTCGGCAAGCAAAATCCCGCCGTCCCGCTCACCCAAGAGCGCAAGATGCGGGTGGCGGATCTTCGGTACCCGTCGCTCCAGCGAATACTCTTGATACAGATCAAAGCGACGCGGTGAGCGGGAGCCAGCATCGCACCGGTACTGCCCTAGATCAATCGCGTGCCGACCGGAGTGCCCATCATGAAGGCCATTTCCGTCGAAGAAGCCGTTGCGATGATCCCGGCCGGCGCAAGTGTCATGGTCGGCGGCTTCATGGGCGTTGGTACGCCGGAACGCCTGCTCGACGAAGTCGTGCGCCAGCACAAGACGGGCCTAGTCTTGATCTCCAATGACGCGGCGACACCTGGAAAGGGCGTCGGCAAGCTGTTCGACGCCGGCCTGGTCTCACGCCTGACGGCAAGTCACATTGGCCTCAATCCCAAAGCACAGCAGCAAATGCTGGCCAACCAGATTGCCGTGGACCTGATTCCGCAGGGGACATTGGTGGAGCGCATCCGCGCCGGAGGCTGCGGCCTCGGCGGCGTGCTCACGCCGACCGGCGTCGGAACGACAGTTGCCGAAGGCAAACGTCAGATCGAGATCGACGGAAAGGCGTTCCTGCTCGAGACCGCAGTGCGGGCCCAATTCGCCCTGGTCCACGCCTTCCTCGCCGATTACCTCGGCAACCTCTCTTATGCGCTGACCGCGCGCAACTTCAACCCTGTCATGGCGATGGCGGCCGATACCGTGATCGTGACTGCCGAGCACATCGTTCCGGTCGGCGTCATAGCGCCCGACCACGTGGTCACACCGGCGCCGCTTGTCGACTATCTCATAGCGAACGAGTGAACCATGGATGCACAAGAGATCATCGGCCGCCGCGTGGCACGCGAGCTTCGCACCGGCCATCTGGTGAACCTTGGGATCGGCATTCCGACACTGGTGGCCAACTACGTGCCATCAGACATCAAGGTGTTCTTCCAGTCCGAGAACGGTCTGATCGGCACCGGCCCGATCCCGGAGCAAGGGATGGCCCATCCCCATCTGACCGATGCAGGCGGACGGCCGATCAGCGCGCTTCCGGGGGCCTGCACCTTCGACAGCGCAATGTCGTTCGGATTGATCCGCGGCGGCCATCTCGACGTGACCGTACTGGGCGGCCTGCAGGTCGACGCGGAGGGACACCTCGCCAACTGGATGATCCCAGGCAAGATGGTGCCAGGCATGGGTGGCGCGATGGACCTGGTCAGCGGCGCCAAACGTGTCATCGTGGCGATGCAGCATGCCGCGAAGGGAAAATCGAAGATCGTCAGAAAATGCACCTTGCCCCTGACGTCGTCGCGAATAATCGATCTCGTCGTCACCGACATCGCCGTGATCGGCTTTCCGGACGGCAAGGCGATGTTGATGGAGACCGCTCCCGGCGTCACGGTCGCCGAGGTCATGGCAGTGACGGAAGCCGAACTCGTCATTCCCGACACGGTTCCGGAAATGACGATCTGACGAGGTAACGAACGCGCGGGTATTCAGCGCTGAACAGCTTCCAACCGCTGCGGCGCCCGGGTCCACTCAATCGATGATGTGATAGCCGCCATCGATGTACGTGACCCCACCGGTGATCAGCTTTGCGCCGTCGAGCGCCAGGAAGGCCGTCGCATTGCCGACGTCATTGATGCTGACAAGGCTGCGCGCGGGCGCCTTCGATTGCGCCTTGTCCATCAGCTCGTCGAATTCGGGAATTCCCGACGCTGCGCGGGTGGCCAGCGGCCCGGGCGAAATCGCGTGCACCCGGATTCCCTTCGGCCCCAGTTCGGCCGCGGCATAGCGCACGGCCGCCTCAAGCGCCGCCTTCGCGACCCCCATGACGTTGTAGTTCGGCACCACCATCTGGCTGCCGTAGTAGGTCATCGTGAACAGCGTCCCGCCCTCCTTCATCAAAGGTTCGGCCAGATGCGCCATGCGCAGGAATGACCAGCACGAAATCTCCATCGTCTTCAAAAAGCCATCCCGTCCAACATCCACGACGCGGCCATGCAGCGCTTCCTTTGGCGAGAACGCGATCGAGTGCAGCACGAAATCAAGCCGGCCCCAGTCCTTCTCGATGCGCTCGAACACCTGCTCCATCTGGCCTTCGGTGTTGACGTCCAGCGGCATGAAGATCGGGGCTTCCAGCGCCTGCGCCAGCGGCTCGACATGCTTTTTGGCCCGGTCGTTCAGGTAGGTGACGGCCAGATCGGCGCCGAGCGCGCGAAACGCCTTGGCGCAGCCCCATGCGATCGATTGATCGTTGGCGATGCCCACGATCAGGCCCTTCCTCCCCTTGAGAGCAACCTTGGTCTCCGGAAACACGGGAATATTCATGATACCCTCTCGCGGTTCGGGCTGGATGATGGACTGTTCAACAGCACCGACAAAGTGTGCTGCGCGATCATCAGTTCCTCATCCGTCGGCACGACGTATACCGGGATGCGGCTGTCGGACCGCGATATGAGCCGCGCGTGGCTGGCATTCGCGACCGGATCGAACGCAATGCCGAGCCAGGCCAACTGCTCGACGATGCGTGAGCGAATTCCAGCCGAGTTCTCGCCGATGCCGGCCGTAAAGACGAACGCGTCCAACCCCTGCAGCGCCGCCGCCAGCATGCCGGCGTTGAGGCAGATCCGATAGACGAAATACTCGATTGCGAATATCGCGTGCGGATCGTTGCTTGCCTCCAATTGCCGCATATCGTTGCTGACGCCGGAGAGACCCTTCAATCCGCAACTGCGATAGAGAAAATCCTGGACGTTCGAAGCCGACATTCCCTTTTCGGATATGAGGTAAAGCACGACCCCGGGATCGATCTGCCCCGGACGCGTCCCCATCGGCAAGCCATCAAGCGCGGTGAACCCCATTGTGCTCTCAACGCTGCGTCCACCCTTCAGGGCACACATCGACGCACCGCTGCCGAGATGGGCGACAATCACCCGCCCTTTCGCAACATCCGGCGCGATCTGCGGCAAGATTCTCGCGATATATTCATACGACAGGCCGTGGAATCCGTAGCGCCGCACGCCCTCGGCATGGAGCTGATAAGGGATCGCGTAATAGTCGGCCACCGGGCCGTGGGTGCGGTGAAAGGCGGTGTCGAAACACGCCACCTGCGGAAGGGCAGGAAAATTGGCGAGCAGCGAACGGATCGGCGCCAGATTGTGGGGCTGATGCAGCGGTGCCAGCGCGACATAGCGCTCCAGGCGCGACACCACGCCATAGTCGATCAGCACCGGCCGCTCATAGTCCGGACCGCCATGGACAACGCGATGCCCGACGGCCATCGGGTTGATGCGAAGCTCGTCCCGCAGCCACGCTCCGGCAACAGCCATTGCGGCCGGGATGTCCGAAACGCTTTCGATCTGGTAGGCGCGCTCCGCCAGCGGATCGCCGTTTGCATCGACAGCGCGCAGGCGCGGACGGCTGCCGATGCCATCCATCTGGCCCTTGATCTGCCGCCGCAGCCTCCCTTCTCCCTCAATCGCAAAGATCTGGAATTTGACGCTGGAGGAGCCCGCATTGACAACGAGGATCGTATCCATGGCGATCACGCAGCCGCAATTGGAGCAAGCCGGCGCCGCGCGTCGGCATGGAGCGCCGCGACCGCGCAGGAGGCCATGCGCGCCCGCGGCGAATCGGCGCGGGACGTCAGAACAATCGGCACCCGGGCCCCGAGCACGATGCCGGCGCTGTCGGCGTTCGCAAAATAAGCCAGATTCTTTGCCAGCATGTTGCCGGCCTCGAGGTCGGGGACAACCAGGATCTGCGCGCGCCCCGCGACCTCGGACTTTATCCCCTTGATCCTGGCCGCCTCCACGTCGATCGCGTTGTCGAAGGCAAGCGGCCCGTCGAGCACCCCGCCGGTGATCTGCCCGCGATCCGCCATCTTGCACAGCGCCGCCGCCTCGATGGTGGACGGGATCTTGGGCGTGACCGTTTCGACCGCGGACAAGATCGCCACCCGCGGCAACGTGCCGAAACCGGCCTGCGTGAAAAGATCGATGGCGTTCTGGATAATGTCCCGCTTGTCATCGAGATCAGGGAAAATATTGATGGCCGCATCCGTCACAAACAGCGTATCGGCATAGGCGGGGACATCCATCACGAACACATGACTGATGCGCCGATCGGTCCGCAAGCCCGTCGCCTTTGCCGTGACGCTGCGCATCAGCTCGTCGGTGTGCAGGCTGCCCTTCATCAGCATTTCGCCCTTGGCCGCGTGGATCAGCTCGACGCCTTTGGCGGCCGCGGCGTCGCTATGGGGAACATCAATGATCTCAACGCCGGCGATGTCGAGGCCATGCTTGCTTGCGGTATTCCTGATCTTGGCTTCGGGGCCGACCAGCAGCGGACGGATGATGCCGGCTTCTGCGCTGTCCAACGCACCGCGCAGCGAGGTCTCGTCGCAGGGATGCACGACAATGGTCGGCACCGGCGGCACAGCCTTGGCGGCCGCGATCAACCGATCATATTTGGTATGGGATCGCACTTCGCCTGAATCTGCGGGCATGATGCTCATGGTGGCGCTCCGGATTCTTCCAAACGGCGTTACGACGCCTTCGCTTTGGGATCGGTCTTGGGATCGGTTTTGGGATCGAAAGGGGCAACGTTCGAGGCCCTGTCCGACGTCTCTGTCGCATCTACGCCGAACAGCTCAGCCACATGGTGCAGGCGCTTGGCAGTCTCACCCGAAATCGCGGCACTCGCGGACAGCACGTCGCGGATGACGGCGAAGGCCGCGCGGCGCTCCTGGGCATCATCGGGCAGCAACTTCGGGATCGCTGCCAGCGCCTCCTTCTGGTCCAGGAGCAGTATGAAGAATTGCTCGCGCACCATCATCTTGAAATCCGCCAGCGCCAGACGCGGCCCGCTGTCATTGCGTCGAACCTGCCGCAGTGCTTCCAGGCTCCGTTCATCGACCATTCCCCGCGCCGACCCGACATAGAGCAAGCCGCGAATGGTTGCCTCCCGAAGACCGCCCTCGTCGATCTTGGATTTCAGCTCTGATATCCGCGCCCGCAACCTCTCGCGATATTCGGCCGACATCTCCTGCCGCCGCGACGGCGTGGACTGCGGATCGATTCCAACCGCCGCCTGAAGCGCACTCGAACCGTAGACGGTAAGGAAGACCGCCTCGCTGAGGGCTTCCTGCGAATCGCGCCAAGTGTCGAGCGCGTGGACGATTTGCTTGGAGACTTGCTCCTGGAAGGCAAGGAACGGATTGTCTGATGATACCGGCTTGCGATGCTCACTCGCCGCATCTGCCGCCGCTTTCACGGCGGCCATGAAAGGATTGTGGCTACTGAAGACCTCATATTGCAGGCGCAGCGGGTGCAGCTTGCGCATCCACTCGGCCATCTGCGGCGTCACCATGCCCTTGATCCAGGGCTGGACGAATTTCCGGTAGGCCGCGAGATTGATCTCGGACACGCGCTTGGCGGTGGCGAAGCGCCGCTCGTCCTCCGGCGAATTGCCGCCCATAGCGCGGATATCGTCAAGCGTGCGCGCCTCGCAGCGCATCACCCACTGGCCGACGGCAAGATCGGGATTGACGGTATCGGCGCCCTTTGCCTCGAAGGTCGCTTCATAGAGGCCCGGCGGCAGCACGTCGATCAGATCGATATTGCTGGAAAATTCCGCATGTTCCTTCTTGGCGATGCCGCCGGACACGAAGATTCCGAGATGGCCGACGCTCTCATGAACCGTGTAGACGATGGTCTGGCCGTAGGCCCTGATCTCGTCGACGTCGGCGTAGAGATCGAGGATCCAGTCCAGCGCCTGCTGTGGCGGAGTAATGTTGTCTCCCTTGGAGCAGAACACCACGACCGGCGATTTGATGTTGCGCAGATCGACCGTCTTGCCGTCCGACATCTTGATGCGACCGGCGGCGAGATTGTTGCCGATGAAGAGTTCATCGACGATGAACTGGATTTCCTCCGCATTCAGGTTGACGTGCCCGCCCCACCAGCGCTCGAATTCGAGGTAGCGGTCCGCCTCGGTGTCGACCTTCGAATACACATTGTATTGCTTGGTCCACAGCGTGTTCGAAGGGTTCTGGCTCTCGAAATTCTGCACCAGCCAGGCACCATCGAACTTGCCGGCACCGAGGTCGCTAGTGAGCGCCGTCAGCCAGCCCCCCCCGAGCAGACCGCCCGAATAGCGCATCGGATATTTGCCGTGCACGCCGGCCCAATAGGCAAGCGGCGCGCCGGCGATGATGACGGGCCCGAACAGCTCCGGACGCAGCGACGCAAGGATCATCACGGCCCAGCCGGCCTGACAGTTGCCGATGACGCAGGGCTTACCATCGGCATCAGGATGGCGCCTGATGACTTCCTCGATGAACAATGCTTCCGCGCGCGCGATGCGCTCGATGGTCTGGTGCGGCATCGGCTCCGGCAGGAAGCCGATGAAGTAGCAGGGATGACCGGCCTTCATGGCGACGCCGATCTCGCTGTCCGCCTTGAACCCGCCAATTCCCGGCCCGTGTCCCGCGCGCGGATCGACCACGATGAACGGCCGCCGCTCGAGATCGAGCTCGGTACCCTCGGGCGGAATGATGCGCACCAGCGCATAGTTCACCGGTTCGGAGAGCTTGCGCCCGTCCATGACCAGTTCGGCGCTGTAGTGCAGAACATGCGGTGCCGTCTGGGCAATGTGCTGCTGATACTGGTCGCCGCGCCGGCGCAGGATGTCCAGGAACAGCACGCTGCGCTGCCCGGCATCAATCATGTATTCCACGGCCGAGGCAATGAGGCCCGATATGGGATCGCGCGAAAGCGGTGCCTTGTCCATCGACATGTCCGGACCTCCCTGTCGCTTGTCGATTGAATGCGCCGCGCCACCTCGGACTTTGATTTAGGTCAACGTCGTGAAGCGGAACAGAATGGTCCGTTTTGAGCGGCTTCGGCTCGAGAGCTATTGTTCCGCTGATTGCGCAAGGCGGCTGCGATCCTGATTGATCCAGGCCACCGTCAACTCCCAGGCGACTGACAGGATGACCGGGCCGATAAAGAGGCCAAGAATTCCGTGCGCAAGCGTGCCTCCGATCACCCCGATAAGGATGACGAGGGCGGGTGTAGTAAGGCCGCGTCCCATCACCAGCGGCTTCAAGATGTTGTCGAGCAAGCCGACGATCACCAGAAACACGGTCAGTGGCAGCGCCGTCGTGAAGTCTTTCGCTGTCCAGAGCCAGATGATCACGGGAAGCAGGACGACCGTCGCACCGATCTGCACGATGCTCAGCAGCAGGATCGCGAAAGCCAATAGGCCCGCATTTGGAATTCCCGCCAGCTTGAGACCAATGCCGGCGAGCAGGGACTGGATGATCGCGACGCCGATAACGCCTTGAGATACCGCGCGTATCGTTGCCCCCGCCAATTCCAGGAAGTGCTCGCTCTGCTCGGGAACGACGCGGGACAGGAACCCCCTGCTCGCCGCCACAAGCTGCGGTCCATAGGGAAAGAGAAAGCCGGCCAAAGCAACCGACAGGAGGAATTTGAGCGTTCCGACGCCGGCATTGCCCGCAAGGCCGAGAATCGTCGCAGCCAGCGGCTTCAGATAAGGAGCGATTTCGCCCAGAACGGCGCGGAGATTGGTCGATGCCTGATCCCAGAGATCGTAGAGCTGCGGGCCGATCAGTGGCCAATCCTTGATGCGCCCGGGCGGCGAGGGAACCGCCAGGCTTCCCGCGCTGAGTTGTGCAGCAATTTCCCGGAGGCCATCCACCGCGCCCAGACCGAGCCAGGTCGCCGGCCCGATGACTATCGCGAGGTTGACGATAGTGAGAAGCGCCGCCGCCAGCTTCGGGCGTCCGCCGAGCAAGTTGGCGAGACCGTTAAAGACCGGATAGAACGCAACGGCGAGCACCACGCTCCAGGCCACGATCGGCACGAAGGGTCGTACAAGGACAAAAGTCCAGTAGATCAGAAAAGCCAGCAATCCAAGCCGGATTGCAAGCTGGATGATGTCCTCCCCGGACAAAAGCTGGCGAAGTGTTCTCAAGGGCGCACCCTCGTTCGAGGCTGCGCGAAAGCGTACCCGCCTCGTTCCGCGACGCGGCTTGATTTAGATCAAGCACACCGGCCCCACTGCCCCCACCCCCGCGAAATCAGTGCCCTCGCCCGCTCGGTTTCGTGCTCGGGAGGGGCTTCGCTTTTCCGCCCCATTGATCCAAGATCAATGCCGCGCGCTCCGCGCAGCACTTGCCTGCAAAACATGAGAGGCGAGAGGAAATAGAGATGAAAGTAACATTCGCAGTTCTGTTCGCAGCCATATTCGCGAGCATCGGCATGGCCAACGCCGCGGACGGCTGCGGCCCCGGTTGCCATGTGGCACGCAACGGCGGGTGCGTCGTCGACGGCTGGGATAGAGGCGCGCGTGTGCGCAATGAGTGTCCGGTCGGGGCTCACCCCCGTCCTCCGTGCTACCGGTGGTTCGTCTGGAGCCGTCGCGACGGAGCCTGCATCATCAGCCCCAACTAGGGTGCGATCCAGATTGGAATGGTCGGCGTCCATCGTCGGAGCCGGCTTGAGCGAGCCGCGCCTCGCGGCCCGCGTAGATTCACACGACAATCAAGTGCCCGTGACTAATGGCGACTTGATCTAGATCAAGCACCGTGGTCCCCCCGAGCGGCAGGTTTGATTGCCGATGACGCGGCAATGGTTCTGAATGCCTTGGTTGAATCGAGCGCCATGCTCCGGTGCAGGCCGCCTCACTCCGCTTCGTCGGCGAGACCGGCCGTCAGATTGTTGGAACAAGAGGCAGCAGATGCCGGAAGCCGCAACCTACACGGCGCGCGAGCGTCTGAACGACGGCAGCGGCGTCGAAATCCGATCGCTTCGACCGGACGATGAGGCCGACATGATGGCTGCGGTCGGGCGGGCGAGCGCGCAATCCCTGCAGCGCCGTTTCTTCGCGGTGAAGCGCGGCTTCTCGGAGAAGGAGCGCGCCTTCTTCATGGAGATCGATTTCAGAAATCATGTCGCGCTTGTCGCACTCATCGAGGAAGCCGGCCGACCTGCGATCGTCGGAGGCGGCCGATTCGTTGTATTCGAGCCGGGGCGAGCCGAGATGGCATTCGTGGTCGTCGATGCCTGGCAGGGACGGGGCATCGGCTCGATCCTGATGCGTCACCTCGTCAAGATTGCTCGTAATGCCGGGTTACAGGAATTGAGCGCAGAGGTTCTGCCCGAGAATGCCGCGATGCTCAAAGTGTTCGGAAAATTCGGCTTCAAGCCGGTCTCGCGGCGAGACCCGCAGACGATCCATTTGGCGCTGACGCTCAGCTAAAAACGGATCATGGCCCTGCTGCCATGCGCTTATCACGAGCACTTTGCAGGTCAGAGGTAGAGCACGGCAACTGCGGTTATTGCCCCAGAAAATATTCCGAGCGAGATGACGGCCGCTTTGAATACCAAGTCATTCTCGGCAAACCACAACAAGCCAGACTTCAATCGGAGAACGCCCTTGCGCCAACGCAACCGGGCGATGGCGAAGATCACTATGGTTTTCGCCCGGGTCGTGTTTGAGAACGACGGCATGGCCCCAATACTCCACACCACCTATGATGTGGCTGCGGCTGGCAATTGACCAGTGCAGTTTGTGCCACTGAAAGCTCGCAGCGTAGCAGCGCTTGCCTAGGCTGAAGGCGCGACTTCGCTTTCCTCCGGCGCTAGTCGCATGTGATCTCTCAGCCGCTCATCCTCGCCTGCGCTCCACCCCACTCCCGTGTGCGGCGCGAGCGAGGGGAGTCTTCAGTCGTCGTCAGCTCCCTGAATGGAGAAGCCTTGGCCATACGGGTTCGTCGGGCTATCCGGTACGTACGGATTTCCAGCACCGAAGGGATTGTTGACGCTATCCGGAGAGAAACGACTTCCATAACGGCCGTATGGGTTTGAAATCGAATCCGGATCATACGAGTTGCTGCTTAAGCGCCCGCGATAGTTTCCCTGGCTGTCATACAGCTTGGGTGCATCCATCGCGTACGGATTATTGGCGGAGCTGTTGCTGTGGGTGCTGCCATATCGCCCGTACGGATTATTGACGCTGTTTGGATTGTAGGGACTACCAGCACCGAATGCGTTCCCCGTAGAGTTCGGGGCATATGGGTTGGCGGAATAGTTGCCGAGGTATTGCGCGCCTGCGCTAGATGTCATCACGACCAGCAGGGCGATGCTTAAAGCCATCTTCATCGGCATTTCCTCTTCGTTGCAGCATCACGGTCGTACTCGTCGGACATACAGTCTTCAGGCAGTATGGCCGCACTCAACTTTTCACGACGCTTCCTGAACGTCACGTGACCAACCGCCATGATGCATACCGTAGCCGGATATCCGGCGGCTGCAGCGGTCCTTGCGGGCCGAGCTTGACCGGCCTATCGGCATAGGCACCCACCTCACGTGCGGTCGGGCGCACCGCTACCTCAGCCCGAGAAGGGAGCGCCGGTAGCCGCTGGCGCGGGCTTCGCTCCTGCACACAAAGCTTCCGGTGTGACCCAGTCCGTAACGTTTTTGCCCTTTCAGGTAATAGCGCGCGCGCCGGAAATCGAGCCAAACCACGGAATCATCAGGACAATGCCGCTGGGCCTGGGCGTGATAGCGGAACGGCGTCAGCGGGACGGCCTTTGCCTCGTGTGCGGCGCACACGAAAAGTGAGAAAAAGACGACAAGTCCACTGTGGTTGATCCAGGTCAACGGCGCGCCCCCGGGCGTTTCTAACGTCCCGATCCATATCATTTTCAACGTGCCGCCTGAAGACGGCCGGAACCGACTGTGCTATCTTTCGACCGGCCGCGATTGAGCGAGCAGCAACATGCTCACCATTCCACATCTCACCGCGCAGGCGCTCGGCGCCTTTCTGGCCTCCGAGACAAACGGACGGTTCGGCGCGTCTTACGGTTACCTCAACGAGCTCCTGCCGTATGCGGCGCGCCTGGCGCTCGAATGCATCGGCAACAGCGACGCGCTCTATCACGATATCGAGCACTCGATGCTGGTCACCCTGGCCGGCCATGACATCCTGATGGGGCGCGCCTTGTCGCGGCCGACGACGGCCGAGGACTATTCAAATTTCATCCTGGCCTGCCTGATCCACGACATCGGCTATGTCCGCGGCGTCCTTCAAGGGGACGGGGACGACCTCTATGTCGCCGATGTCACCGGCGCGACCATCCGGCTTCCGCGCGGCGCGTCCGATGCAGCGCTCGCACCCTATCACGTGGACCGGTCCAAACTGTTCGCGCTGGAACGTTTCGATACCGTTGAACACGTCGACGCCAACCGGATGGCGCGCGCGATCGAATACACGCGATTTCCCTACGCGCCGTCATCGTCGGACGACGATCTGAACAATGAAGAGGGCCTGCTGCTGCGCGCCGCGGACCTGATCGGCCAACTCGGCGACCCCAACTATCTGAGGAAGGCGAACGCTCTCTTCTATGAATTCGAAGAGACCGGGATGAACAAGCAGCTCGGCTACGATACCCCGGCCGATGTCGTGTACAAATATCCGCAGTTCTATTGGAACACCGTTGCGCCGCAGATATCGACCGCCATTCGATACCTGAACGTCACGTCAAGCGGCCGCCAATGGATCGCAAACCTTTACAGCAATGTGTTCAGGGCGGAACGAGAGATGAGGCTGTCCGGTCCGGAGCTGTGACGCCCATCAATTGCCCGCCCCATCAATTGCCGGGGCACACGCGGCATGTGGCAGATGTAACCGAATTATCCGGCCTTGAAATGTGCGCGTAACCCTGACCTTCGAAGTTCCGGCATGCGGCACCGCTCGCGGTTACCGCAAAATGCATTCGTTAGCCGGAGGCACAAGGAGGAATTCATGGCAAACAAACTCGCACTGGCTGCATCGGTCATCATGCTGATCGCAATCTCGGGCGCGGCGGTTGCAGGCAGCCCGAAAACGCACGCGCGCACGCATTGGTCCGCGGCATCTTACGCTGCACAAGCCGCGTACTACCCTTACGCCTTCGAGCCCGCAGCGCCCTCGCTCGCGTACTGGCCCAACGTGCGCCGGTATCAGGGCGGACCGAAGTCCGACTATTGAGATCGCCGGCATAGCCAGCCCGGCAGGCTGGTAAGGCCCAACGATTAAGGCGCGGTGCACCGCTTGCGAGCTACGCTGCCAACCGGTCGAGCAGCGCCAGCATGACCGGGGCGTCCGGCATCGGCAGCACCGCGTCGATGCGCTCGATCAGGCGCGATTGCAGCAGCGCATTGCGCGCCTTGCCGATGGTGCCGAGCGGACCGCGGAATCCGTGATCCTCCCATGCCATTTCGAGCAGGCTTTCGCTCATCAGCGCGTCGATGAGGTCGTCGGCCTGGCGCTCGATGCTGATCAACGGATGCGCGGAGAACACGGTCGGCTGCGGATAGAGGATCACCGGCTTGGCCGGCGCGTTGGCCTCCAGCCGCTTCCAGCGCTCGGCATCCTGCAGCACCCACTCCACCAATTGATTCTCGTAGCCGACGATCAGCGGCTGCGCACCGGCGCCGCCGGCAACATAATCGTCGAACAGTTTTCCCGAGGACGGCGGCTTGAAGCCCATGCGGCGGAACACGGTGGCGACGTCGCCGTCGATGCGGCTCAACGTATCCGGCATCACCACGTCGCCCGAGAGCAGGCTCGCCGCGAGGCCGGCGAACATAAATCCCGAATTGGATTTGTTTGGATCGGTGCAGACGATGCGGGCGCGGCCGAACAGGTCTGAGACGCCGATCGCCGCCCAGGTCTCGCCAGCGATGATCGCCTTGAGCAGCTTTGAAAGGTCCGCCTTGTAGCGCGGGCCGCCCATCGGCTCGGCGAAGCCGCCCTTCACCAGGCCATCGGCGATGCGGTCCCATGAATAGAGCACGATCGGCGAGTTGAAGATCACCTGGTCGCGCGAAATCTTCACGCCCGAGGTGCGCGCCACCTCCACCAGCACGGAGGAAGACGGCCACAGGAATTGCGGCTTCTGGTCGAGCAATGCACGCTCGCGCACCATCTCCACCGATCCAGCGCGGCGCCCGTCGAGCACCAGCCCAAAGCGGCGTTCGAGCACGCCGCGGACACGCGCATTGGCGAGGAAGCCTTCCTTCTCGCCGCCGGCGAACCCGAACAGCTTCTTGGCTTCACCGAAGCGGCCGGCGATCTCAGGATGTTCGCGAAGATAGAGATAGCCTCCAGTCGCCGCGGCGCTTGCGGCGACGAGGCCGATCCCGAACGCACGACGCGACATGGCCATCAGGTTGTTCCCTTCTTCTGCCCGGACGGGATATCGGCCCGCGCCGGTCCGATATCCTCGTCGAGCGAGCTTTTCAAAAGCTTGAGTTCGATGTCGAGCCTGTCGAGATCGGCATCCTGCAGATTGGCCGCGTAGCGCGTGAACGCGGCATCGAGCCGCTCGATCAATTCACCGGTCGCGGCAAGCCGCGCGGCGTCGGGCACGGCGCTGCGCTCCAGCGAAGCATAGGCCTCAGTGATCTCGGCCGCGCGCGGCAGGTAATAGGTGAGGAAGCGCCTGACACGGTCGATGCGCAGCGGGTCCCGCTCGATCGCGGCGAAGATATCGCGCGCGATCTTCACGAGGTGGCGGACGCGCTCGGCCACCGCGCGGGTCCGGATCGCTGCCGCCGCGGTTTCCATCCGCTCCGTCAGCGGCTCGGCCTCCGTC
>NZ_PSRR01000095.1 GCF_004296405.1 Bradyrhizobium sp. Leo170 | reverse complement strand
CCAATGAACCGGGTTTGGCGCGGCGCGGAAAAAACGAGCTCGGCATGTGGTCGTTGTGAAACATCGGTGCGTCGATCGCGCGCTGCAGATTGAGATTGTGATGCACGTGGCGCAGAAAGAAGACCGAGCTCCACTGGTCCTGTTGATCGCCGCCCGGAGTACCGAAACTCGCGTATGGGTCCGCGTCCCTGTACACCAGCGAAACGGAAAGTGTTGTCCTGGGCCGCTTGCCGGGGGCAAGCGACGATGGAAGCCCCGGCTTGAGCCAGAACATCTGCGCTCGCGTCCCGAGCGCGAATCCGAGTCCAGGGATCACCGGCGAACTTTGCAGCCAGCCTCCGCTCGGCGTTGCCGAAACGATATTGCCGTGCCGATCGATCACGTCGAGATGGACCGTATCGCCACGCACGGCCCCGCGGCGGCTGATCGCGGGCTCTCCGCTAACGGCCGTGGAGCGGGCGACCGTCGGCTCACCGGCGCCCAGCGCCGCGCTCCCGTCCTCGGCGTCGCCAACGGTATAGGGCACGGCATGATCGAAGCCCTCGATCGAGCCCGGCCGGAAGTCCAGTGAGGCAGCGCTGCCCACCAACTCTCGTCGCGCGCTCGCGTAGTCCTCATTCAGAAGCCTTGCCATCGGCACATCGACAAAATTCGGATCGCCGTAATACTTCTCGCGATCGGCGAACGCGAGCTTGGAGCACTCGGTGACGGTGTGAATGAAGTCGGCGCCGAGGGGATCCATCGAGGACAGATCGAATCCCTTGAGCAGGGCGAGCTGCTGGAGGAACACCGGTCCCTGCGTCCACGGTCCCGGCTTGAGCACCTGAAAGTCGCCATAGCTCAGGGAAAGCGGATCCTCGTACGTCTCTTGCCAGAGCGAGAGATCCTGTCCGGAGATGAGTCCGGCATGCCGCGATCCCGACGTATCCATCACGGGCGTCCGGACGAACCGCTCGATCGCGTCGGCGACAAACCCCTGGTAGAACGCCTTGCGGGCGGCTTCTATCTTCTGTTCTCTCGTCCCGCGCGTTTCCTCGGCGACCCGGACGATTCTCTCATACGTCGATGCAAGGTCCGGATTCGCAAATAGAGAGCCTGGCGCCGGCAGGCCATCTTTCAGATAGACGCTCGCCGATGTCGGCCATTCCTCCCGGAAAAGGGGAGCGACCGTTTGAATCGCCGCGGCAATCCTGGGAAGCATCACGTAACCGTCGCGAGCGTAGGTGATGGCGGATTCCAGAACGTCGCCCACGCCCATTGTCCCGTAGTCCTGGAGCAGCCTCATCCAGGCGCCGAACGAGCCGGGAACGCACGCGGGAAGAAACCCGCTTCCAGGAATGATGTCGAGACCCAGCCCGGCGAACGCCTCAATCGTGGCGCCCGCCGGCGCGACTCCTTGCCCGCACAGCACGCGCGCCCGTCCCGATTTCGCGTCATGGAAGATGATCGGGACCTCACCGCCGAAGCCGTTGAGATGCGGCTCGACGACTTGGAGCGCGAAGCCGATGGCCACGGCGGCGTCGAAGGCATTGCCTCCCTTTTCGAGGATGCGCATGCCTGCGGCGGTTCCCAGCCAATGAGTCGAAGCTACCACCCCGAACGCGCCGACGATTTCCGGCCTCGTCGTGAACGCGCCCTCGCCGGCATCGGGGCCGTAGCTGAGCCGGAAATTTCCCAGTGCCAAATTGCTCGACATTTTCGCCTCTCGTTGCTTCAGGCCCATCCTCGCTTCGCGGAAAGACGCATGTTGGCCGCATCATCATGTGGCGCAACTTCGACGGTTCCGCGCCTGCTCCGCTCCACCGACACACCGATCCTGCCAACGGCCGTCCCAAACGTCACACGAGGATCGCGCACGGTCAGCTTCACTCCATCGGCATTGGCGGCGGCCGCAAGGACCGCCTCCGCAGCGGATGCCGCTGCCTCAGCGAGGGAGGCGTGATCGGACGACGCGAAGGCGCGCGAAATCTCGCGGACGAGATCCGAGTAGTTCGCGGTATCCGCCAGGTTGTCACTCGAAGCGGCCCTGCTTAGATCAATCGACAAGTCCAAATCAACCTCCAGGGATCGCATCGTCGTCCGGTCGATGAGATCGACGGGCGAGTTGACCAGCAATCCGCGGACGAAAATTCCGTCGGGATCCACCGATCGCGAAGGTGCCGGACAACGCGTCACTTCAAGCAAGCGGATAGATGGGGAACGCCTTCGTGAGCTCGGCGACCTGCCCTCTCACGCGCTGCTCGACGGCCGGCGCCGCGCCGGTATTCGCGAGCGACACGGCGTCCAATACGTCCGCGATCAGATTGCCCACCGTCTGAAATTCTCTTTCACCGAACCCCCGCGATGTCGTTGCCGCAGTTCCCAGCCGAATTCCCGAGGTAACGGTCGGCTTCTCGGGGTCGAAAGGTATCCCGTTTTTGTTGCAGGTGATGTTAGCGCGCCCGAGCGCGGCTTCAGCCGTCTTGCCGTTGAGGTTCTTGGAACGCAGATCGACCAGAAACAGATGATTGTCGGTCCCGTCAGAAACAACGGAATATCCCCGTTCCATCAGGGTGTTCACCAACGTTTTGGCGTTGCCGACGACTTCGTTTGCGTATCGGCGGAACTCCGGCGTCAGTGCTTCGCCGAACGCAACCGCCTTGGCGGCGATCACATGCATCAGCGGCCCGCCTTGAAGCCCCGGAAAGATCGACGAGTCGATCTTCTTTGCCAACTCCGCGTCGTTGCACAGGATCAGACCCCCGCGAGGACCGCGCAGCGTCTTGTGGGTCGTCGAGGTTACGACATGCGCATGAGGGATGGGTGACGGATGCACGCCACCGGCAACCAAGCCGGCGAAATGCGCCATGTCGACCATGAGATATGCGCCGACTGTATCAGCGATCCGACGGAATTCCGCGAAGTCCCAGAAGCGCGAGTAAGCCGACCCGCCTGCAGCGATGACCTTCGGCTTATGATCCCGTGCGAGGCGCTCCAGCGCGTCCATGTCGATCCGGTGATCATCCGGACGCACGCCGTATCTCACCGCATTGAACCATTTGCCTGACATGTTCGGCTTCGCGCCGTGGGTAAGATGGCCCCCTGCGGCCAGGTCCAGTCCCATGAAAGTATCGCCCGGCTTCATGAGAGCCATGAAGGCGCCCTGGTTGGCCTGACTGCCCGAATTCGGTTGCACGTTCGCGAAGGCGCAGCCAAAGAGTTTCTTCGCGCGCTCCCTCGCGACCTCCTCCGCCACGTCGACATGCGCGCATCCGCCGTAGTAGCGTCGTCCCGGATAGCCTTCCGCGTACTTGTTCGTCAGAACCGAGCCTTGCGCCTGCAGAACCGCGCGCGACACGATGTTCTCGGAAGCGATCAGCTCTATCTCTTCCTGCTGTCGCCTCAGCTCGTCCGCTATAGCCGAGGCTATCTCGGGATCCAGAATCGAGATGTCGGTGGTGAAGAACTTGTTCGACGCAACCTGTCCCATGTGTGTTTCCTTCAGCATTCCGCCAGATTCACCGCGAGTCCTCCGAGCGAGGTCTCCTTGTATTTGGATTGCATATCCCGGCCAGTCTCGCGCATCGTCGCGATGACCTTGTCGAGCGACACCACGTGTGTCCCGTCGCCCTGGAGCGCCAGCGAGGCAGCGCTGATGGCCTTGATGGCCCCGAACGCGTTTCGCTCGATGCAGGGGATCTGCACCAGACCACCGATCGGATCGCAGGTCATGCCGAGATGGTGCTCCATGCCGATTTCGGCAGCATTCTCGATCTGCTCGTTGGTGCCGCCGAGAACGGCTGCCAATCCCGCGGCCGCCATCGAGCAGGCGACGCCGACTTCCCCTTGACATCCGACCTCCGCACCGGAGATGGATGCGTTCATCTTGAACAGGGCTCCGATCGCGGAAGCGGTGAGGAGAAAGCGGCGCAGCCCTTCCGCATCGGCGTCGTGACAATGATCGCGGAAGTAACGCAACGTGGCCGGAATGATGCCGGCCGCGCCGTTGGTCGGCGCGGTGACGACGCGGCTTCCGGCGGCGTTCTCCTCGTTGACGGCGATCGCATACAGGCTAACCCAATCCATCACGGCATGCTGCGCGCGATTGTTCGCTCCGGATGCCACGAGGAGCCTCCGGTGCAGTGCAGGCGCCCGCCTCCGCACCTCGAGACCGCCGGGGAGCTCTCCCTCCGTCACCATGCCGCGGTCTATGCAAGCCATCATGACCGCGACGATGCGATCGAGATTGCTCTCGACCTCCTCGCGCGGCAGCCGCGAGGTCTCGTTGCCCAGAACCATCTCGGCAATGGAGAGGCCGGACGAAGCTCCCATCGTGAGGAGGTCACGGCCCGAGCGGAGGGGATAGGGCACCGGCGTCGACGAGATAGGCGATGGTTTTCCCACCTCGGCTTCCGGGACAACGAAGCCGCCGCCGACCGAGCACCATCGCTGTTCAAGAAGCCGCTCCCCGGCCGAATCGAAGACCGTAAGCGCCAGCGTGTTCGGATGATGGACCGCAGGGGTGATGCCGTCGAACACGATGTCCGCCTCGGGGTCGAAGGCGATCCGATACTTGCCCGCGAAATGGAGGACCCTTCCCTGCCGGGCCGACGCGGCGATCCTGTCGGCATCATCGGGATCGACCGTATCAGGAAGCTCGCCGGCAAGGCCGAGAATGACGGCCTTGTCCGTGCCGTGCCCTTTACCGGTCCAGGCGAGCGATCCGAACAGGTCGACCCGCACCCGCGCCACGCGTGGCAGCAGACCAGCAAGCTCTACGCTCTCGGCAAAGCGGGCCGCCGCCTTCATGGGGCCGACCGTGTGGGACGACGATGGGCCGATACCGATCTTGAAGAGCTCGAACGTTCCGATCATGAAATCACGTGGGCGACCTGGCAGACTCATCGTCGAGGAATTCCCGGCGGGCGTCATCCAGAAGCAACCAGACGTAAGGCGAGAACGAACGCCAAACATCCAGGTGAAACACTTCACGCTCCGTTCGGGAAAGTATAATCGGCGACTTGCCGAGAATGGTGCGCGTGCACATCCCGATCGGGAACGCTCGTTCCGAAAGATCGAGCGGGCAGCCGTGGTTGAGCACGTACTCGCTCATCGGTCCCCTTATTTCCATGGAGTCGGATCGATGACTGACGTCGACGAGAGAGCAGGAATGGGAGGCGAGCCTTTCGGCCATCGCTGAGAAGAGTTCCGAAGAATCCTGCCCGATCGCTTCCAGCAGCCACTCGTCCGGGCCCAACCAATAGGCCTTGCGCGGCCCCGCTTCGCTGAAACGATTGGCGGTTTGGGGCAACTCGACGCCGAATGCCTCTGCGGCGGCGCCAACCGACGGGGGACGTCCGCGAAACACTAATTTCGCAGCGTCAGGCAGCACCGCTAGGCTAGCCCGCGGAGGATTTGCGCTGTCGCGGCTGACGGCCGCCAGCGAGTTCACCCTGACGATCGTTGCCTCAGCCATCGAGACGCTTCCCCTCCGGATCGTAGAAAATCGGCTGGACCACTTCGACCGTCACGGGCCCGCTTGGCATCGGAACGCTCAGGCGTGAGCCGATCCGCGCCCGGCCTCCTTGCACCAAGGCAAGAGCGATCGAACGGTCGAGCGCAGCGCTCCAATACGATGACGTTACGTGACCGATCATCGTCATGGGGACAGGTTCGGACGGGTCGGCGACGACCTGCGCCCCTTCCTCCAATACGATCTTCGGATCCACGGTGAGCAGCCCGACCAGTTGCTTTCGATCGCTTCGGCTCATGGCAGGCCGCGCCAGTGAACGTTTGCCAACGAAGTCCTTCTTGGTTTTTCCGATCGCCCAGGCGAGCCCCACGTCGTCGGGGGTCACAGTGCCGTCGGTCTCCTGGCCAACGATGATGTATCCCTTCTCGGCCCGAAGAACGTGCATCGTTTCGGTGCCGTAGGGCGTGATGCCGAACTCACGTCCCGCGGCGCAGATCGCCTCCCACACACCGCGCCCGTATCCCATGGGGACGTTGACCTCAAAGCCCAGTTCGCCGGTGAAGGAGACCCTGAAAAGCCGCGTCGGCACCCCACAGATACGTCCCTCCTGCACGCTCATGTGCGGCATCGCCTGTTGGGAGATGTCGATGCCTTGGACAAGCGGCTCGAGCACCTTGCGTGCATTCGGTCCCTGGACGGCGATGACTGCCCATTGCTCCGTTGTCGACGTCAACCAGACGTCAAGATCCGACCACTCCGTCTGCAGGTAATCTTCCATGAGGGCGAGTACGCGGGTCGCGCCACCTGTCGTTGTCGTGACGTGGAATCGGTCGGGTGACATCCGCCCGACCACTCCGTCGTCCATGATGAAGCCGTCCTCGCGCAGCATGACTCCATAGCGTAGACGTCCGGGCTCGAGCTTCGTCCACGCATTGGTGTACATCCGGTTCATGAACTCGGCGGCGTCCTTGCCGACGACCTCAATCTTGCCGAGCGTGCTGGCATCGAAAATGCCGACGGATTCCCGCGTAGCCTTGCATTCGCGTCTGACCGCCGCGTGTATGTCCTCGCCCGGTCGCGGGAAGTAATGGGCCCGCTTCCAAAGGCTCACGTCCTCGAAGACGGCGCCGTTCTCGCGTGCCCATTCGTGGATCGACGTCTTCCGAACCGGATCGAACAGCTCTCCTCTCGACTGACCGGCAAATGCGCCGAAGGTTGTCGGCGTATATGGCGGACGGAAGGTCGTCAGGCCGACCTTGGAGACGGGCAGCGCCAGAGTCTGCGAGACGATACCCAACGCGTTCATGTTGGAAGTCTTGCCCTGGTCGGTCGCCATACCCGTCGTCGTGTAGCGCTTGACGTGCTCGATGGAGCGAAAGCCTTCGCGCGTCGCAAGTTCAATGTCTTTTGCGGTGACGTCGTTCTGGAAGTCGACCCAGGCCCGTGTTCGACGCGATCCGCCGCCGCTCGGCGGCGCGCCAACGAAACCGTCTCTCCCCAACGATTGGGCGAAAACCGAAAATTTGTGCTCGGCCGCTACAGTCCCTCCCGCCGCTTTTGCCGCGCTGAGTCCTCCCGCGAACCCGTCGGCGAGAGATGTGCTGAGGTCGAACACGCCTCGACAACCTCCCACGGAACGCTCGCGCTCGACCGATTCACCCGGCAGATATGCCTTCAGATCCTCGTCGTAGACGAGCTTGCCGCGCGACTGCGAGAACAGGTGCACACTCGGCGTGAAGCCCGCCAACATCAGCAGAAGGTCGCACGCGAAGGTTTCGGGATGCCCTGCGCTTCCTCCCGAGATCCTGGCCACATCGACATGCGAGATGTGCAGACGGCCGTAAGTGCCGGTAACTACAGTGGAGGGACGCACGTCTATGCCGGCCGCTCGCGCCCGCTCGATCCACCGCCCGTTCGGATTTGATCTCACGTCCGCTATCGCGGTGATCTCTATCCCGGCGCTCTTCAGCTCGAGTGCCGCACGATAAGCGCCGTCACAAGCGGTGAAGACGACTGCCCTGGTGCCGGGCAACGCCCCATAGCGATTGGCATAGGTTCGCGCCGCCTCAGCCATCATGATTCCGGGGCGATCATTGCCTGGAAACACCATCGGCCTTTCGATCGCACCCGTCGCGAGAACCACTTCCCTAGCCCGTACCTGCCACATCCGCTCCCGCGGTTGCTTTGTGATTGCCGGTCCCAAATGGTCCGTGACGCGCTCACATAGCCCAAGGAAATTGTGCGGATACCAACCGAACGCGGTGGTCCGCGGCAACAGGACCACGTTCGTTCGCGACTTCAATTCCTGGATAGTCTGCTCCAGCCAATCAGCGGCCGCCTGCCCGTCGATGGTTGCTTCCCGCTCCGACAGCAGCGAGCCTCCCATCTGGTCCTGCTCGTCGCAGACGAAGACCCTCACTCCCGATCGCGCCGCCGCCAGGGCTGCCGCAAGCCCGGCTGGCCCCGCCCCGACGACCAGGACATCGCAATGCCCGTACACTTGCGTATAACGGTCGGCGTCGGCCGCGTCCGGGGCGCGCCCCAGCCCAGCGGCGCGCCGGATCATCGGCTCGTACAGCTTCTTCCACGCCGACGCCGGCCACATGAAGGTCTTGTAGTAGAAGCCCGCCGGGAGAAATCGCGAGAACAGGTCGTTTGCGCCGCTGAAGTCCAGCGACAGGGATGGCCAACGGTTCTGGCTCTCGGCCACGAGGCCGTCGTAGAGCTCGACCTGCGTTGCGCGAAGGTTCGGCGTATAGCGCGATTCCTCGTTGCCCACACCCACGAGCGCGTTCGGCTCATCCGCGCCGGCGGACATGATGCCGCGAGGACGATGGTACTTGAACGATCTGCCGACGAGATGGACGCCGTTGGCGATAAGTGCCGAAGCGAGCGTGTCGCCTGCGAACCCGGAATATTTCTTTCCGTCGAAGTGGAACGACATAGGCTTGTCGCGATCGATGCGGCCGCCCGCGGGAAGCCGGTATCTCATAGCGCCGCTCCGCTCCTGCTGGACCGCTCTTCCAGCCCCGGTTCGACCGGCTTGGGAGGCTCCTCGCCAATCTTGTAGGTCGACACAATCGCGTCGGAGACCGTATTCCGCTGCACGTTGAAGAAACGCGCGCAGCCGTGAATATGCCTCCAGCGTTCCGCGTGCAGTCCTTTCGAATTGCTTCTTATGTACAGGTATTCCGCCCACGCCTCGTCATCGAGAGACGCCGGATCCTTCGGGCGCGCGATATGCGCCTGTCCTCCATAGGAGAACTCGAGTTCTGGCCGCGGGCCGCAGAAGGGGCACTTGATGAGAAGCATGTGACTGAATTTCCAAGACTAGTGGGCCACGGCCGCAGCAGCGGCTTCGTCGATCATCACGCCATCGCGAAAGCGCTCGATCGTGAAGGGCGCGTTGATCGGATGAGGATCGTCCTTTGCGATCGTCCAGGCGAAGAGGTCACCTGAGCCAGGCGTCGCTTTGAAGCCTCCGGTGCCCCAACCGCAATTAAGATAGAGCCCGGGCACCGGCGTCTTCGCCACGATCGGGGATCGATCGGGAGTCACGTCGACGATGCCACCCCAGTTGCGCAACATCCGCAGTCTTCTGAACATCGGCACAAGCTCGCAAATGGCATCGAGCGTGTGGCTGGCGATATGCAATGCGCCCCGCTGTGAATAGGATGTGTAAGCATCTGTGCCGGCACCGATGACCATCTCTCCCTTGTCGGATTGCGAGATGTAGGCGTGAATGGTGTTTGACATCACCACGCAGGGAAAGGCCGGCTTGACGGGCTCCGAGACCAGCGCCTGAAGCGGAAAGCTCTCCAGCGGCAACCTTACCCCCGCCATGTTCATGACGACGCTGGTGTTGCCAGCCGCAACGACTCCGATCTTGCCTGCCCGAATGAAGCCCCTTGACGTTTCGACGCCTTCTACCCGGCCCGATATCGCGCGGCGGATGCCGAGCACCTCGCAGTTTTCCAGGATGTCGACGCCGCGCGCGTCCGCGGCCCTTGCGTATCCCCACGCGACCGCATCGTGTCGGGCCGTACCGCCCCGCCGCTGCAAAGCGCCGCCAAGGATGGGATAGCGCATGGCACCGCCGACATTCAGCGGAGGACAGAACTCCTTGCACTCCTGTGGCGACAGCCATTCATTGTCGATACCGTTGAGCCTGTTGGCATGGACGTGCCGCTTGAAGCTTTGGACGTCGTGAATGTTGTGAGCCAGCATCAGCACGCCCCGCGGGGAGTACATCACATTGTAGTTCAGTTGCTGCGAGAGCCCTTCCCAAAGCTTCAAGGCATGCTCGTAGAACCTGGCGCTCTCGTCAAAAAGATAGTTCGATCGGATGATCGTCGTGTTGCGGCCCGTGTTGCCGCCGCCGATCCATCCCTTCTCCACCACTGCGACGTCAGTTATTCCGTATCGTTCAGCCAGGTAGAATGCCGTCGCCAGGCCATGCCCGCCGCCTCCGACGATCACGACGTCGTAGGCAGGTTTCGGCTCAGGCGAACGCCACTGCCGTGGCCACTTCTCGTGTCCCCCGAGTGCTTCGCGAAACAAGGAAATTGCAGAGAATCGTCTCATGGGTGCCCGTGCCAGAATGACTGCGATTTATTATCGCCTGCCGATACGATCTCGCCAGCATCGGCTCGCCGTGCTTGTTGGATGAAAGCGACATCCCGACGGCTGACGTCGCCAGAGGCGCCTGACTTTCGGCCCAGACGGTAGCGACCGGGGCACCTCGCTAGGCCGAAGTGCGGCATAGCCGGAGCCCGGTCATGGTATGAGCCGGGACACCTCCGCTTCATCCCACTGCTCGGAAAAGCCGATGAGGACAAGCCTTGAGCCATGCTGGGCAATCGACGACAGCTCCGGCGCGGCCTCGAGACTCTCGCGCTTGCCGACTCGCTGATAGACGAATCTTCGTTGGTCGTCGTCCTTGAAGCAGAAGATACCCTTTGCCCGTATGATATTCTGCGGAAGCTCGCGCAACGCCCGCGTGATCACGTCTCTTTGTATCGGCGTCGACCAGCTTCGCGTCGTCGATGCGAATGAGGTGTGATGGTCAGCGGCAGAGCATCCGAACGCGAACGAGGGGCCGGCGTTCACGCCCAGCACGATGTTCGCAGGAATGTTGCCGTGCATCGCTTCGAGGATGGCGCGGCCCGGAACCGATGATTCAATCAGGCCCTTGATCGCGTCCAGTCGATCCTCGATGAGGTCGGATTTGCTCATCACGACGATATCGGCCGCAGACAACTGCGCCAGCATCGTCGGCCGGGTTCTCTCATCCCTGATGCGCTCGGGGAATGTTTCGCAATCCACCAATGTGAGGATGGCGTCGAGCCGTATCGCAGGATTGGCCAATGCCACCTGCGCGATGCCGCGCGGATCCGCAAGCCCGCTCGCTTCGAGAACGATGGCGTCGGGAGGTTCTTTTCGCTCGATCAGCCGCTGAATCGCGTTGACCAGATCGCCGTTGATCGAACAGCACGCGCAACCGTTTGTCAGGCCGATCGTATCCTCGCTTTGAAAGCGGATCAGTTCCTCGTCGATGTTTACGGCCGCAAAATCATTGACGAGTACGGCGATCCTCCTGCCGCCGGGCTCGGAAAGGAGACGGTTCACCAGGGTCGTCTTTCCGGATCCCAGGAAGCCGCTGACGATCGTCAGCGGCAGCGATACCGTGGCAACCGCGCGGGGGACGACCCTCGCGGCCTCAAAGATGCCCATCAACATGGCCAGAGTCTCTTTGCCGGCGGCCGGACTGACGGGCACGATAATGTCGTCGGCTCGATCGTGGGATCCGGCGGTCATGCAGGTTGCGGCTTGCCGCCGAGGACCGTGCCCCAGATCCTGATGTCCTTGAGATCGACGGGATCGACCTCAAATGGATCAGCTTCGAGGATGGCAAAATCGGCGAATTTCCCCGGCTCCAGACTCCCCAGTCGCTGTTCTGCGCCCAGCACGTAAGCCGCATCGATCGTGATTGCACGCAACGCGCGCTCGACACCGATCCGCTCGCCCGGAGCCAACACCGTTTTTCCGTCCAGGGCGATGCGGTTGACCGCGACCCAGGCGGCGGTCAACGGATGGAGCGGAACCAGGACCAGCGAATAGTCGGAATGCAGCGCGAAGATCACGCCTTCGCGCTCAAGGGATCCTAGTCTCGCCACCGCTTCGGAACGATCCGGCCCGAATCCCTCTTCGGCGTGGAGCTGGCTGCGATAGTGCACGAAATAATTGTTCACGCTGGCGACACCGCCGAGCGTCTTGAGCCGGCGGGCCTGGTCGGGCGTGCTGATGCAGTAGTGCTCCAGCGTGAAGCGATGATCAAATTGCGGCTGCACTTTCTGAAGCTTGGCCAGCGCATTCAGCGAGGCGTCCACCGCTTCGTCACCGTTTGCGTGACAGTGGATCTGGATACCCGCCTTCCAATAGGGAAGCATTCGCTCGTGGAGTTCGTCCCACGGGACATCGTTGCGCAGACCGTTGCTTCCGTCGAGATAGCCGGGAAAGTTCAGCCGCAGGGACATCGCGGGAAACGACCCGTCGGACAGAAACTTCACGCCATGAAAGAAAAGCTTGTCGCCGCTCCTTTTCATCGCGTCGAGAAGAAAATCCGCGCCCTTGCTGCCGTGATCGGAGTGGAGCGCAAGTTCGAGCGAAACAAGACCCATACGTAACGGAAAGCTCTCGTCCGGAACCACCTTCGAATGAAGCGCCCATTCGTTCTCGAAGTTTCCCTTGCCAAAGATCATTTCGGCGGTCGTGGTGACGCCGGCTTTCCGCGCGATGTCACCCATTCTCCTCAGGCCATCGACGCCGCCGCGCTCTGCAATCGCTTCGCGCATTGCGCCCAGAGCGAGGCGTCCGGCCTCCAGTTCGACGAACTGTCCGTTCAACCTGCCGTCCGGATACCGCATCACGCCGTGCACGTTCGTGTTGTCTGGAACCTTGGCCCGTTCCAGCGCCGCGCTGTTCAGGTAAATGAAATGCGGAGCGTAAGAGATCACCCACATCGGCCGCTTAAGGGAGATGGCATCGAGCTCATCGCGATGGAGATGTCCGCCCTGCGATGCGGGGTCCAATCCCCAGGCAATCAGCGGCGCATTCGGATCAGGGTCGGCATTGGCGGCTTCGCGAAGCTTGGCGACAACTTCCGCGCGGGTGGGCAGTCCCTTGTTGATGCCGTGGGGTCCCGGCGAGTCGATCGGGCCGATGTAGTGCATCGCGAGATAGCCGGCCGAGAACGCGAAGTGCGTGTGGGGGTCGATGAATCCCGGCAGGATGACCTTGTCCGCGAAGGTGTCGTCGATCTTGTAGGGGTACCGTTTCAGCCAGGGCTGCATGGTCTCGATCGTACCGGTTGACAAGACGCGACCATCCCTGACCGCTACGCATTGCGCGAAAGGACGACCCGGATCCATCGTGATGACCTTCCGCGCCCGATAGACCGTGATATCTCCCATTTGAATTTCCCCCTGACTGTGTGGTCGGCTCGTGGATGACCCGAGCGGCGCGTTTGTTCGAACCGTGAACCAATGTGCACTTTCGCATCCCTTCGCGGTTGGAAGCTTGCGACATCGTCCGCGTAACGACGCGACACGTACGGCCTCGCATCTTGCCTATGGACGCGCAGCCATGATGATCGGCTCCTTGCCGAGCCGCTCGTCGCGAGGCGGTAGAACCCCGAATTTACGGATTTTCAGATGGCCGACAACGACATGCGCGGAGATGCCTGGATGGTACCGCCGAGCCGGTACATCCGCGGCAGGCCCGCGACCCACAAGGTAACTCAGCCGAAATCGATCTACCTGAAAATGAAGGATGGCTGCAGGCTGGCCGTCGATGTGTATATTCCCGACGCGACGGAAGAAGGCGGGCGCTGGCCGACCATCCTGATTCAGACACCGTACTACCGGCGCTTCGCGGTCGATCCGTCAGCCGAAAATGTGGAGTCGTCGCCGAACGTCGCCAAATACCGCGATACTTTTGTCCCGCGAGGATACGCGCTTGTCGTCGTCGACATCAGAGGCACGGGAGCGAGCTTCGGTACGCGCGACATTTTCAGGTCTCCCCGCGAGCGCGACGACGCTTACGAAGTGGCCCAATGGATTGTCCAACAATCCTGGGCGAACGGCGCGATCGGTGCGACCGGCATATCCTATCTCGGAGCAGCGAGCGATTTCCTTGCCTCCACATCGCATCCTGCTGTCAAGGCGATCGCCCCGCTGTTCTCCGTTTGGGACACCTATCTGGATAACTATTACCCGGGCGGGATACTTCTGACCAATCTCGCCGAGGTCTACGATCGCCTGATGGCCGGCCTCGACCAGGATAAGCGCGATCTGCTCAGGGAATTTGTCTACTACTCCAATCCCGCCTTCAGGGGACCGCATCCGGTCGATGACGATCCGGATGGCTCCGATTGCACAGCGGCGATCGACGCACACTCCGGCAATTTCCGCATGCCGGAGCTGATGCGCGCCATGGAATACAGGAGCGAACCCCTTTCCCAATTCGGTGGGCACTCGTCCGATGCCATCAGCCCTGCGAGCTATTGCGAGGGTATCAGGCGAGATGTGGCAGTCTATTCCGTCTCCGGCTGGATGGACGGCGCCGGCTACGCGAACGGAGCGATCAGCCGGTTTCTCACCTTGCCGAACGAGAACAAGTACCTTCTCCTCGGCCCTTGGGATCATGGCGCGCGCATCAATTGCTCACGGTGGCGCGCGGACGAACTCCCGGAATTCGACATTCTCGCTGAGGTCTTGAGGTTCTTCGACGAGCACCTCGCCGGACATGAGACCGGCCTCCGCTCGGAGAAGCCGGTGCACTATTTCTCCGTACATGACGAGAAGTGGCGCGGCGCTGATACCTGGCCGCCGTTCGACGCATCGAAAACGCTATTTCTGGCGCTCGACGGAAAGCTCGAGGATGCGGCAGGCAAAGCGGCGACCGACTCCCACGAGATCGACTTTGGTGCGGGAACAGGCGGACAGACGCGATACGAGCGGATCGCGGCGATCGACAGTCGCCAGTACTACACGGACTGGGATGGCGGCGACCGCTCCATGCTGAACTACACGAGTTCCGAATTGCCTCACAGCGCCGAACTGAGCGGCCATTGCCTGGTCAATCTCTGGATCTCGGCTCCGGCGCGTGACTTCGCCGTCCACGCCTATCTCTCCGAGATACTCCACGATGGGCAATCCCTCTACGTCACCGAAGGGTGCCTTCGTGCGCTCCATCGGGCGGAAAGTCCCATGCCGCGCAATTATCAGACGCCTGGCATATTCCACGCTTGTAGGCGAGATCAGGCGCGAGAGTTGGTGCCGGGTCAACCGCATCTGTTTCGCCTTTCGCTGCTTCCGGTCGCCTGGACCTTTCTGGCGGGGAGCAGGATCAGATTGTCTCTCACGGGCGCCGATGCGGACCATTTCCAGCGCATCCCCGCGACGGGCCCACTGCGGATCGAGGTACTTCGTGGTGGCGGCAATGCCTCACACATCAAGCTGCCGTTGCGGTTGGCATGAGCAGCGGCTAGAGGAAGGCGATCTATGGGCAGCAGCATGAACCAAAGCGACGAACTTCTGGCCTATCTCGAGAGCAACGGCATCGAGGCGCGCACTTTCCAACACCCGCCGGTGCACACCGTCGAGGAGTCGAAGAGCCTTCGCGGCGATATTCCCGGCTTGCATACCAAGAACATGTTCCTGCGCGACGGCAAGAAGAACTACTTTCTTTTCGTGACCGACGAGGACGCAGCCATCAATCTCAAGCAGTTGGCTCGAAAGATCGGAGCGAAAGGAGGCCTATCGTTCGGATCGGCCGATGCGCTGCTGGAGTTGCTCGGCATCCAACCCGGCGCCGTCTCGGTGTTGGCGGTTGTCAACGACAAGGAACGAAAAGTCAGGGTCGTACTGGACCAACGATTGGCCGGCGTGGCGACGATCAATTGCCATCCCCTCAGCAACCAGAGGACGACGTCGTTGTCACGGGAGTCGCTCGAGAAGTTCCTGGCCGTTACGGGCCGCGATCCTTCCTACCTCGATCTGGAGGACGACAGCGGCCCGACCTGAGCGATCGATCTGCTGCGGCCTCCCCCCGCTTGGTTGGTCGCTGGCGCAGAGTCCGGGTTCGCGGCCTCCCGAATGGTCTTGTTTTTGCTTTCGTAATACCCGCAATATGACGCCCCGATCGCGAGATTGGGGAGATGCGGTTCCACGACAAGGCCGAAGCCCCGGCCCTCGCGCGGACACGCACGGAGGCAAGGATGGAGAGGACGATACGACCGCTTCGCGTCGGCTTTATATTGTCGAACAACTTCACGCTGACGGCGTTCTCGAACTTCCTGGACGTCGTGCGATTGGCGGCCGACGACGGGGACAACAGCCGTCCAATCCGATGCCAATGGCACATCATGTCCGCGGGCGGTGATCCAATCAGGTCCAGCAGCGGGGTGCAGGTCACGCCCACCTCCAAATTCATCGACCCGTCCGAGCTCGACTACATCGTTGTGGTCGGGGGCCTGCTTCACGACGGCCCACAGATAGACGAGCGCACCGGCAAATATCTTTTGACGGCGGCCGACTCAAGCGCGGCGATCGTCGGTGTCTGCACCGGCAGCTTCATTCTCTGGCGCCTGGGCCTCCTGCGCCAGAAGAAGTGCTGTATCAGTTGGTACCACTATCGCGACTTCCTGGAGGAGTTTGGCGACACGTTGCCGATTGCGGACCAATTGTTCGTTGTCGATGGCCGGCGCATCACGTGCTCGGGCGGGATCGGCGCCGCCTATCTTGCGGCGCATATCGTCGAATTGCGCCTTGGCTTGTCCAACGCGCAGAAAGCGCTTCACATTATGCAGATCGACCGGATGCGACCCGGCTCATCGGCTCAATCGGCTCCGCCTACGGAGTTCGTCGGCAATGATAGTCGGATCTCGCGCGCCCTGTTGATCATGGAGCAGAACCTGTCGTCTCCCCTTTCCATTGCCCGGCTGGCGGCCAAGGTCCGCCTCAGCACGCGTCAACTCGAGCGGCTGTTCAAGGACGAGACGGGCCAGTCTCCTCAGAACGCCTATTTGCGCTTGCGGTTGAAGCATGCACGCTGGATGATGAAGACCGAGATGACGCTTGCCGCCATCGCTGCGGAAACCGGATTTGTCGACGGATCCCATCTCAGCAAGGCGTACAAATCCACGTTTGGGAGCAATCCGTCCGAGGATCGCAAGAGATCTGTCGGTAGCGTCCCGGATCTCGAACCAAGCGCGGAAGGTCGTCGGGTCTATGATCCTGCCTGAGTTCAGTTTCTCAAGAGATTGATTGCTGCGCTCAGTCAGCGGCATGTGATCAGACTCCGCGGCCGAAGCCCCAGCCGCGGGTCAACGATACCGGGAGAGCCGCTGGTGATATCGGCCACATTTGGGGTCAGCGCACCTGCTTTTTCTTCTCGTAGATCAGAGCCTCCGTCTGCATATCCGACAGCGCACCGGCCCCCAATACTTGAACCGGACTTGTCTGATCGTAGTTGTAACTGCGCCGATCCTTCCTGCCACGTTCTTCCCCCTGACGCGGCTGTTCATCGCGTCGCGGCGTTTCCTGATCGCTCTCGCCGCCAAAGCCGAGCAGCTCGACGATGATGATCGACGGCCGCTCATTCGCAGGCTGCTGCGTCGCGTCCTTGACCGCGTCGGCCGCCGCCTTGTCCTTGGTTTCGACCGTCAGATTGACGGCCGGGGGCTGCACCTTCGGCACGCCCTTGGTTTCACCACCGACCTTGATGTTGTCGGTGTTGAGCACATACATCGCCGCCACGGTGAAGTTGCCGCTGACCCGGATTCCGGCGTCGCCCGCATCCACCGTACCGACCGGAGCGATCAGCGAGACGTCGCCGGGCTCGACACCAGTGAAACCGATGATGGTGCCGATGCCGCTGCCGGAAATGTCAGCCCTTTCCATGACTTTCGTAACGGCGTCGGCATCGGTGACGATTTCCGGCGCCGACGGCACACGCGTGGTCTTGGCACCACGGCCGGCATCGATGTCGCCGAGCGTCGACCAGATCACCTCATCGCCGCCGGCGAAGGTGAGGATGCGCGAGCGGTTCACGGTGACGCTGTCGCGGGCAAAGATGTTGATGTCGCCATTGCCGAGCGTGATCAAGCCGGCGCCGGGCGGCGCGACCGTGCCAAGTGCCGCCACCTGTAGTCCGCCCCCGGGAGTAAAAACGTCGATGGCGCCGCCCGCCATGGTGCGGAAGGTGGCATTGCCGATCTTGACGCCGCCGCTCCAGTCCTTGCCCGGGAACAGGGTTGCAATCGCGGCATAGCCGCGACCGTAGCCACCGTTGATCGGCCGGCCATCGGCGCCGAGCGTCAACTGGTCGTCGCCGGCGGCTTTCAGCTCCTGCATGTAGACCTGCCGCAGGAAGCGCTGTCGGGTCAGGGCAGGCATCGCCTGGAAGCGGGCCCAGGCGGCGTACGGCGCCAGGGTCTCGCCGGTAATCTCGCGAACGAACGAGACCAGACCGTCGCGCACCGTGCGCTTGACGCCGCCGCGGTCCCCGACGGCATCGGTCAGATAGATCGGCAGCACGACCCCGTCGACCGTGGTCTTCAGGTAGTCCGGCATCGACGCGACGTTGGCCGGATCGAGATAGGCTGCCGCCAGCGCATCGTACGATGCCTGTTTGCCATTGAGGCCTGCCATCACCGAAATGGCTGCGCCGTCGCGCGGCAGGCCGAGAACTTCCGTGGTTTCCACCGCGCGGTTACTGCCGTCGTACTCGCTATTGCCGCGGCTCTCGATCCTGAAGTCGGCGCCATAGACGTCGCGGCCGGCCGCGAGCGCAATAGCGCCCGGTCCCTGGATCAGGATCTCGCCGCCGATGATGTCGGTGCCGGCCTCGAGCAACGAGACGTCGGTGCGATGCAGGTTGCGCAGCCGATAGGCGATGTTGCGGATGTCAGTGCCGGCGCGGAACCAGGTCTGCTCGTTGGTCGTAATCGTGCCCTCCCACACACCGGTCCGGTTGGTCGGGGGCATCCCCGTGATCGAGCCGTTCAACGCGTAGAAGCGACTCGGATCATAATCGTCTTCGTTGTCCAGATGCTTCGGATTGCGGATACCCTTGAGATAGCTGGTGTGGGTTCCCGGACCGAAATAGGCCAGCACATTGATGTCGTTCATAAGGATCAGCTGGAATGCCTGCTGCTGAAATGGCGTGCTGTTGGTGTCCACGTTCAAGGCGATATCCAGCTGGATCGTGGCGCCAGGGCCGCCGACCGGCCGGAATGGCGAGGGCATCATATCGAGCGTCGCACGCGACATCACGATGGTGCCGGTGTCGATGTTGTCCGCCGCCAACAGGCGCAGTTCAGGAGTGCGGCCCGGCACGGTGAAGAACCGCGCCTGATTGACGATCGAGCCGTTGAGCGCGGTAACGCGGGTCATCGATGGATAGAGATTGACGGCGAGCTGTCCCATCAGGGCCAACGGCAAGTCGGGGCTGTGGAAAGCGTCAGTAACGTCGAGATTCTTGGAGATATATTGCCCCTGGTTGGCCAGGATAACGTTGCCGCCGACCGACGTGAGATCGAGCGCCGTGCGGTCGGTGTAGCCGCTCATAAAGGCGCCAAATTCCCAATAGCTGCTGCCGAGCAGCAACGGGTCGAGCACGGTCTGCAGCCGCAGATCGCCGGCGGTGCGAACGCCGATGGTCGCGTCCCCAAGCGCAATGACCGGCGCGATCGCATAGACGTCGGTCTGCAGGGCGCTCTTCACGATGGAGACCTCGCGTCCGACGGCGAATTCGCCTGCCGTGATGGTGCCGGCGCCGCGGCCCACATAATAATAGCCGGCACGGATGGCGCCGCCCGCGTTGACGTCCATCAGGCCGCCATTGCGAACCTCGAGCACCTTGGCTTCGCCGAAGGTAAGGCCGCCGCTGACACGACCGTTGCTTGGCAACGCGACCAGCATGTTGACGAGGTCGCCACCCGTCGAGACCGAGACGTTGCCGCCACCGAGCGCACCAACCCCCTGTTGGAATGCGCCGTAGTCCACCCACCACGAGCTCTGCTGGCCGGGGTAATAGACATAGTCTGAATCGGTGTCACCCTGGCGCCTCAGCCATTCGACGAACAACTGGTTGTCGCGGGGGTTGGCCGGAAGCGCTGAGCTGGCGCCGCCCTGCGCCGCGATGTTGAGGTTGCCGCCAAATACGCCGTAGGTGGCGCCAGCCGCCGGGGTGAAATTGGCGAGCGCTCCGTCGGCGCGGCCGGCCGTGTAGATCACCGAAGCGCTGTGTGCGAGCAGCAGATCGCGTCCGGCCGCGACGTCAATGTCGCCGGTGCCGGTGCGGATCTGGTAGCCGTTGCCGGCATCGCCAACAATGACCGAGCCGCTGCCGGTCGGCAGAGCCGTCAGTGGCGTAAGCGCCATCGCGCTCGCCGAAGTCAGATCGGCGCCCGACACCAGTCGCAGGTTCCAGGATGCGGTGTCCTGCAGCACGCCGCTGCGGTCCGCCGCCGAAAAGCCGTCGCTGATGTTGCCGAGGATGGTGAGGTTACCCGCAGCGCGCAGCGTCAGCGTACCCTCGCGGGCGTTCGCGCCGAAATCGGCGAACAGGTTCCAGTCGGATTCAGCGATCAGATCGCCGGTGCTGCGGATTTCGATGCCGGGCATCACCGTGACACAGCCGCCGGCGTTGAGCCGGGCGGCGATCGCGGCCGCGTGACCGACGAAGGCCGTCGCATCGGCAACCGCGCCGGCCCGAACGGCATCGACCGAATTGCTGTCATAGATGCTCACGCCTTCGAGTACCGCGGAGCGTGCGCCGACGATCGCCGCGCGCAGATTGCTCACCGCGACGTCGTCGTGGCCGGCCGGCTGCCGCGCGCGGAACCGAACGCGACCACCATCACCACCAGAGACATCGATGCGACCGCCCTGCACGTCAAGCTGGCCGTTGCTGGCCTCCAAGATGACGCGACCGCTGCCCAACGCACCGGTGGCGCCGGCCTGTAACAGTGTCGAGCCGAGCATAGTCAGTCCGTTGCCGGCGCTGATCGCGATGTTGCCGCCATATTCCGAGCGGGCGTCGATGGTCCCCGCCAGGGTCACCGCCCCCTGGTCGGCGGTCAGCGCAAAGTCGGCGACGTCGGTGATGCCGTCGATCACGACATTGCCGGAGCGGACGCGAAACTGTCGCGACCGCGTAAAGCCGCTGCCATTCAGGGTCCGGCTCATGCCGGCGAAGTCCGGCAAGGCGGCGATATCGAGCACAAATGAGCCTCCCCTGCCGCCAAGGCCGGCTTGTGCCGCGATTTTTCCACCCAGCGTCACCGTGCCGCCGCCCGAAGCGGTTAACACCAGCTTGCCGGCGTTGCCGCCCTCGGCAGGCGCAGCCAGGTTGAGAACGGAGTTGGCCACCAGCCGAACCGAACCACCAACCGCTGTCAGTGCAATGTTGCCGGCATCGGCATATTGCGCGACATCGTAGAACTGCTTCTTGTATCCACCAACGTCGATCAGCGCGCCATTACCGACAACGACATCGCCGCCAGTCGCGGTCAGACTGACCGCGCCGCCGAGAGCAACAATGCGGCCGCCGAAATCCACGCTGGCGCCGGTCAGCGCGAAACGGGTGCCGAGGCTGTCCTCGGGCGAGGCCAACGTCCCGCTGTCGCGGCCGCGCATGCTCAGCGCCCCGGCAGTAACGACCGACTGCGATGCGCCGCCGCGCCCGGTCACCACCGGAGTAGCCAACGTCACGGTCGCCATATCGGCTTCGATGCTGCCGTTGCCCTGCCCGACGATCTGGCGGCCCGCATTCAGCGTGACCGCGTCGAAGCCCCGCAATACCTTGTTGCCACCGCCGAGAACGATTTCGTCGGCGCTCAGTGTCAGTTGGAGATGGCCGGCCCCGACGGGGCTGCTGAAGCTGCCGCCGCTGTTGTCGAGCGCGATGCTGCGACCGCTGATCGCGATGGTACCATTGCCGTAACCAACCAGCCCGGCGGAATCCAGCGTCACCGCATTCAGACCGGCACCGCCAAGATTGACGGAGGTGTAGACGTCGATCGTGCTGTAGCTGCGCAAGGTGAGAGCCTGCGTATTGGCCAGTTGCGCCAGTGACACCGCATCGAGCACGAGGCCGGAGGTGCCGCCGCCGAAGCCGATCCGGCCGCTCGACAGTGACAGAGCCACGCCTGAAAGCTTCGCATTGCCGGCGACCACCGTGTCCTGCGTCGCATCGATCAGCAGCGCATTGCCACCCGCAAGTGTCGCATTGGCGCCGATCGTCACGATCCCGCCCATCGTGATGTCGACATTCTCGCGCAGCACCTTGACAGCATTGCCGGTGGAGACACGAAGCAGCGCACCGTAATCCTTCGACGGGCTCAACAGCACATCGTTGTCGGGATTGCCATCACTCACGCCGCCGATGTCGCCGTAGACCGCCTTGACCTGCGGCGCCATCACGAGATCAACGCTGCTGCCAGGGGCGGTTCCCCTTGCGAGGATGACGCTGCCGTCGCCGACGCCGATCGTGCCGCTCGCCGCAAAGAGGATTTCCGATCCCATCAACGCGCTCGTCGCATCGTTGCGAATGACAACGTCGCTCGCTGTCACATCGATACGCAGGCCTCTCGCGTCACCACTGCGAACGCCACCGATCAACAGGCTGCCGGCGCCGAAATTGCTGAGCGAGTTCGCGTCGACCACCAGATAGCCGGTCAGATCGCTGCGATCCTGACCGCTGCCGACGATCGCGATCCTGCTCCCGGCGATATCCACCAGACCGCCGCGACCGCCCGCGGCCGGTTGCGACCGCAGCAGACCTTGCAGCACGAGCTCGGTTGTCGCCTTGAACACCACCGATCCGCCGTCGGCCGGAAGCCGCGGCGTAACGATATTGATGCCGGTGAGACGGTATTGCCCGAGCTTGAACGCATCGGATGCGAAGTAGGTGTTGGCGAAGGCTTCGTTGTATTCACTGTAGCTGCGCAAGGTCGAGCCCGACATCACCTGCCACGTCGAGCGGAGCTGCTCGAAGCCGCCGCCATAGGCATCTGCCCGGTAACCGCTCATCAGCACCGAACCATCCGCCATCGGCACGGAATTGAGGACCTCTTTGCCAGCGGATCCCTTCACGACGGACACCGCGTACGCCCCGGGCAGCAAGGCATAGCGCGCCGGCAGCAAGGCGTACCAGCCAGCGGCGAGGCCATTGCCCCCGGCAAGCCAGATTTGATCCTGTGAAGCCGTCGATGCATTCAGCCCCGGCATGATCGCGTAAAGTCCTGGCTGGGTCAGCACGTCGTGCGAGCCGCCGGGGCCGGGGACGTGCTCCCAAGCATAAAGATCGCCGCCACCGCGAATGTCGACAACCGAACCGGCCGCGAGCGTGACGCCGGGCGCATTGAGGACAATATTCTTTTCCGGCAGCTTGCCTAGCGTTGGCGTCGGATTGGCCTCGGTCGGCTTCGCGAGCGGATCGTTCCAGAACTCGTTGTTGCTCAAGGTCCCATAAGGAAGCACGAGACCGTCGCCGGACACCGACGTGATACTTCCGGCGCCCAGCGCGATGCTGCCCGTGGCGGTGAAAATGATGCTGCCAAATGGCGCGCGCACCACGCCGTTCTGCGCGATCACCGGCGCCTCGAGGTTCAAAGTGCCAGCGGCTGACAGGGGCAGCCCTGTATCGCCGTTGCGCTCGATGACCAATTGCGTGCCGGCCTTGATCGAAGCAAGGATGCCGGTAGCCGGATAGACCTGCCCGACCTTCAGCTCGAGACGGCCGTCTGCATCGAGCGACGAGGTGCGGTTTGACCGCAGATCGGTCAGCAGGCCGCCCATCCGGAGATCCCGCGCCACCAGTTGCGTTTCAGCGAATCCGCTAAAGGCCATTCTGGTGATGTCGATCAGATCGGCAGTCAGCACGATCTTGCCGACACCGGCCGGGCCGGCGGAACCGGATCCTCCGAGGAGCGCGATATAGGGCGCGGTCACCTTAGCCGTTCCTGCGCCGCCGCTGTTGATCGCGCCGCCGATCGAGATCGACTTGCCGAACGACAGATTGATTCCCGGCGCAACCATGAAGGCGGTCGAATTCACGTTCAGGGTACCGAAGCCGCCGTTGTTCACGGTGTCGGCCGAGATCTTCGTGACCTTGACGTTGGCGGTAGGCAACTCCAGGCGTTGAGTGGCGGCAGGATCCGTGAAGAAGTTTTTCGACAGCAACGCGATCTGGTTGGTGAGTTGTGGCGTAACCGATGCCAGCGGCTGGGGGAGGCTGCCGGGCGTCGAGTCCGCGTTGAGATCGATGATGGCCAATCCCCCGCCGCGCGTGAGAGCGGTCGTCGCGTCCCGAATTGCGTTTCGTACGATAGCGAACTGAAAGGCCGGGTCCGAACCCGAGCTGTATTCCCTGTAGATGTCCAGGTTCTGCCGCAGGTTGACCGCGACGACCGCCCCGGTGTCCCTGTCAACGTAGTACAGCGCCGGAAGCATGAAGCTCGGCGTCGGCTCCGAAGTGCTCCCAACCGAGATATCGATCGTGCCCCCGACCGATCCAGCGCCGCCGGCATATCCCTGGAATGATCCTGCGACGACATCATTGGCGGCGCCGCTCAGCTTGAGCGCAATCGTACCGCCGTTACTGGCGAGGCTGTAGGTCGAGACCGCGCCCCGCCCCCTCGCCAGATCGAAAGTGCCGCTCGACCCCGAGACATCGATCAGCGAACCGGCTTCGATCTTCATCACCGCCGCCTCAGCGAGGCTGACACCGCCTCCGGCCAGCACCGTCCCGGAGCGCAGACCTTGCGCGTCGATCTCCGTCACCGATGTGCCGCGTGCCAGCAGTTGCGCTCCTGCCGCAAGCGCGAGCTCGCCATTGGCGGACACGGAGATCGAGCCCGCCGGCGCGTCGATCGCGCCACGCACGATCACGTCGCCGGGGATGGTGGTATCGGTGGCCGGATCCTTATGACCGATGGCAGCCAGCGTGACGGAGCCGCGGACATCGGTCCGCACCACAGAGCCGGCGCCGACGGTGACGCTGTCGCCGATCAGGGACAGCGAAGTTGGCTTGCGATCCAGCCGGTCCGCCGTCGGGAGCAACGCGAGCTTGCCAATTGCAGTGATCGGTGTGCCCGATGCAAAGGCGGAAACATCGACGCCGGCGAGATCGACATTCAACGGAAGCTGCGAGATCGTGGCGCCATCCGCGACCGTGATGTTGCCGGTACTCGTCAACGACAAGGCGCGGAAGCCACGTTCGCTGTAGAGCGTCTCCGACAGCCGCAACACGGCGGGATCCGCCGGAGCAGTGCCGCCTACCTGGATCGATCCTGATGTAACAATCGTGAGCGAGCCACCCGAACCTGCCGCGTAGCCGCGCAGATCGAGTTCCGACAACTGATTGGCATCCGTGACCGACAGCGTGATGGCGCCGGCATCGCCGAGTTTCAACTTCGGCTTCGCGCCGCGCGTGTCGTACCAGCCGCCGCCGGACACGTCCAGGGTGATGCCCGGCGCGAAATCGCCGGTGAGCTGGATCGTGCCGCCCTTGATCACGGGAAGCTGCGCCCCGCCTGGGCCATTGATCCATTCGCCACTGACATCGATCGCGGCGCCGCGACCGAAGGTCGCCGTCTCCGCGCCGGCAAACCAGACATTGCCGCCAGCAATGCGAATGCTGCCGTCAACAGCAAAGCTGGCCGGATTTACAGTGCCAACATTGGCAATCACGTTGAACGTCGTGCCCGGCGCGAGCTCGAGTTTCTCGTCCTTGTCCAGCGTGAAACTGGTGGCGACATAGAAGGCAAGCTTCGACATGCCGGCTTCGGCCAGCACATCGGAATCGAGATAGGTGGTCTTATCGCGAACCGATGTATCTATATCGTGGGTGCCGTGGTACCATTTCGCATCCAACGGGCTGCTCGCGGTAAAGTTGGCAGGCAGCATCTCCGGCTCGGCAGCGATGATGAGATTGCCCAGCAGCCACTGGCGATGCTCGTCGGCGTTGCCGCCAATCGTGAACGTGCCGGCGGTGGCGAGCTGGCCGGACGCCGCCTGCCGTTCCCCCGTGATGACCCCGCCCCAGTAGCCCCCCTCGAGCACCATGGCTTCGGCAGCGAAGAACTGGATCGAACCGGCATCGCGGCCTTCGGTGTAGCCCCGCTCGAACCGCGTGCCGTTGCTGCGATCCAACGGGTTGCGCCAGGTCTCGGTGATGCCGGCACGCTCATGCCTGCGAGTGAAGCCACTCGCGAGACCGACATAGAGACGATCGGGCGTCGCCGCACCGATATCGTAGACTCGACCGTCCGCCCCCCGAATCTTGGTCGTGGTGATCCAGCCGTCCGCATAGCGCACCGAGCCGCCCGAGACGTCGAGCAATGAACCTTCGCGGGTTACGATCGAGCCACTCGACTTGACGAAGATCGAACCCGCCTTGGTGGACAGCTCACCCAGCGTCGTCTTGCCAACCCCGATCCGGCCGGAGAAATCGCCGAGCGGCGTGCCAACCCATTTGCCGGGCGAACCTGCGATCCAGTTGACATCGGCCATGGGCCCGTCCCCGAACAAGCCGCTGACGCGCTTGTCGACGCTGACTGTCAGTCCGCGTAGCCACGAGTCACGATACAAAGGCGAATCGCGCAGTTCGTTGATACGAAATTCACCGGTGACGACATTGCTCTCCATGGTGAGCAAGACGTCCTGCAGACCCGCGACGCTGAGATAGGCATCTTCGCCGATATACACGCGGCTGCCGTCGCGCTTCACCGGCTCCCCTGTGATGGGAACATCGCCCGACAGGGGCGATGTGCTGGCAACGATGCTGATGGTGCCGGCCGGCACGATGACGCTGGC
>NZ_PSRR01000094.1 GCF_004296405.1 Bradyrhizobium sp. Leo170 | reverse complement strand
GAAAAGTGGGTACTAGAAGAAGATCATTCGGATGAGCAGAATGATCACGATCCAGGCAAGCATGTTCGCCAGGATGATACGGTTCCTCAATTTGCGCCCCGCAGGATCGAGTCGTTTTGTTTCAGGGCGATCCAAACGCGCTGCGATCATTGGCGCCTCCCTGGAAAATTTTTCCGAGACGAGCGGCTTCTTGGTTAAGGCCGTTTCCCCGTGTTGACGTCTCGCAATCATCGACAAAACCACCAATTGAAACGATCGCATCGGGCAGAGTACGACTAGCCGTTTAGTATGCAGTGAAAAAAATCCTTCAAAAATGATCGCACAGATTAAGCGCTTGATGTAGCGGGTGCACGGTCGATTCCTGAATCGAATCCGATCCGCGCGCGGTTCCAGGTTTGCGTTAATGCATGGCTGCATCGAAAAACACGCAGCGCATTTCGCGTGCAGTTCAATCTAAGCGCTTCCGAACAAAACGGATTCTTTGCATTGCACAAACCTCACGATGCCGCGATGCAAAACCGCGCGCAACATTTTCGTTTTGCTGCCCCATTTCGCCCAAAGAGTTCGTAGAGTTATACCGCCGCGCGATCGAGACGCGTCTCTGCTACGCAGGAAAATTCGCAATTGCGAAGGTGCCCGCGAGATGGGCAGTGGCGCTCTGCGTCGTCGCGCTTGTGACCTCTTTGGGTTCAACAGAGAGAGCGAGAGCAAATGGCCGCCATCGTCACAGCCAACTTCGACCAGGACAGTATCAGGTCGCTCCGCAACAAGCGGAGCATCATCTCGATGCGGCCGGTCGAATATGCCGGCAGCAATTCATATAGCCCCTATCGGGCAAAGCGCCCGCGCGGCTCGGTTCGCACCGAGCCGGGCTCCTCCATCGCAAAGCGCATCTTCGATATCGTGGTTGCGAGCGCAGCGCTTTTGTTCTTCGCGCCGCTCTTGATCGCGATCGCCATCGGCATCAAGCTGACGTCGCGAGGGCCCGTGTTGTTTCACCAATACCGGTACGGCTATCGAAACCGGCGCTTCAAGATCTACAAGTTCCGCTCGATGCGGACCGATGCCGGTGACGTGCGCGGCGTGAAGCAGACCGTGCAGGGCGACTCCCGCGTCACCTCGATCGGCAAGATCCTGCGCAAGACGAGCCTCGACGAAATCCCGCAATTGATCAATGTCATCAGGGGCGACATGTCGCTGGTCGGCCCGCGCCCGCATGTCCCGGGCATGCTGGCCGCCGAGCTGCCTTATGAGGACCTCGTGCCGTATTACTTCCAGCGCCACAGCGCTCGGCCTGGCATCACCGGCCTCGCGCAGGTGAGCGGGTGCCGCGGAAGCACGGTTGAGGCCGGCCGCGCAATCTCGCGGATCGATTACGACCTCGACTATATCGAGCGCTGGTCCTTGCGCATGGACGTCATGATCATCGTGCGCACCGTCCGCCGCGAATTCCTGTCCGGCAGCGGCTTCTAGCCCGCCGACATATAACCATCACATCAAGGGGAGCGACAGAATGCTGCAGCACGCGGCCGCATAGTCCCAGTTCTTTTGTCGGGCGGAACCGGCTCGCGGCTCTGGCCGCTGTCGCGCGAGAACCAGCCGAAGCAACTGCTCGCGCTGCTCGGCGAGAAGACCTTGCTGCAGCAGACGGCGAACCGCGTGACGGAGCCGTCGCTGTTTGCCGATCCGATGGTGATTGCCAATGCCGAGCATCGCTTTGCCATTGGCGAGCAACTGCGCGCGGCCGGCATCGCCAATCCCACCATGGTGCTGGAGCCGTTCGGACGAAATACCGCGCCGGCGGTGGCGATCGCGGCGCTTCTCGCCAGCGAGGTCGATCCTGGCGCGGTGATCCTGGTGACGCCGGTCGACCACTGGGTGCGCGATCACGCGGCGTTCCGCGCCGCGATCGCGAGCGGGCTTCCGGCAGCGCGCCGCGGACAGTTTGTCCTGTTCGGCCTCAAGCCGACCGGGCCTGCGACCGGATATGGCTACATCCGCATGGGCGGCAGGATTGCCGATCTTCCCGAAATCCGCAAAGTCGCAGGTTTCGTCGAGAAGCCCGACGCTGTGACCGCGGAGCGCTTGCTGGCCGGCAATGATCATCTGTGGAACAGCGGAATCTTCCTGCTGCCCGCACGCGCCTTCATCGATGAACTGGCGCGGCACGAGCCGGCGATTCTGGAAGCCTGCCGCGCAGCGCTGGCCGGCGCGACGCGCGATCTCGATTTCCTGCGGTTGGAAGAAAAGGCATTCGAGTCCTGCCCGTCCATCTCGGTCGACTACGCGGTGATGGAAAAGACCGACAAGGCCATGGTGGTGCCGGCCAGTTTTGACTGGAGCGACGTCGGAAGCTGGTCGGCGCTATGGACGATGGGCGAGAAGGACCCCTCCGGCAATGTCGTGATCGGCGACGCGGTGGCCGAAGACAGCTCCGGCTGCTACGTGCGGGGAGATGGCCCGCTGGTTGCCGCCCTCGGCGTCGAGGATCTCGTCATCACCGCTTCGCCCGACGTGGTGCTCGTGACCAAACGCGAGCGCGCCCAGGATGTCGGCAAGCTGGTGGAGCGGTTGAAGGCCAACGGCCATCGCGCCGCGACGCAGACCCACAGCGTGCACCGTCCGTGGGGTTACTACACGTCGATCCATGCCGGCGACCGCTTCCAGGTCAAGCGCATCACCGTCAACCCGGGTGCCAAACTGTCGCTGCAGAAACATTTTCACCGCGCCGAGCATTGGGTGGTGGTGAACGGCACCGCGATCGTCACGCGAGACGACGAGGAGGTGCTGCTCCGCGAGAACGAATCGATCTTCGTTCCGCTCGGCTGCATGCATCGCCTGGAAAATCCGGGCAAGGTTCCGCTGAACCTGATCGAGGTGCAGTCGGGCACGTATCTTGGGGAGGACGACATCGTCCGGGTGCAGGACATCTACCACCGGGTGTGACGCGGCGACCGCAAGCCAATCCGGCAAGCGGCGTCTCGGAGTACCCGATCCGCATCAACACATAACGGAGGGAATGGACATGGGTGCCAAGCAGCAGGCCAAGGATCTCTTGAAGGATGCATTCCCATCGATCTGGCTGCAGTGGCACTTCATGCATCGCCCGAAATCGGCGGAACGGGAGCTTTCCTATCTCGACAAGATCATCCCGGATGATGCTGTCACGGTCGACATCGGCGCCAATTGCGGGCTCTACACGCGAAAGCTGGCGCGGCTTTCCCGCGAAGTTCACGCCTTCGAGCCTTCGCACGATATGGCGCGCCTGCTGCGGCGTACGTCTGCTTCAAACGTCAGCGTGCACGAGATCGCCCTGTCGGACCACGAAGGCGACGCGGAACTCTTCATTCCGCGCGGCGACACGGGCCTGGTCCACGGCCTTGCCTCGCTTGAGCGGCGTGTGATGGCGTCGGCCGATCCGATTGTGGCCGCCCATGTGCCGATGGCGCGGCTGGATTCGGTGATGCATCAGGAGGTCGCCTTCGTGAAGATCGACGTGGAGGGGCACGAGCTCAACGTCCTCAACGGCGCCGTCGAGCTCCTGGAGCGCTGCCAGCCGGTGTTCCTGGTTGAGGCGGAGGATCGTCATCGGCCGGCCGCGACGGAATCGGTGTTCGACTTCTTCCGGCAACGGTCCTACCGTGGTTTCTTCCTGAAGGAAGACGATGTGGTCGACGTCGAGAAATTCGATGTCGAGGAGCTGCAGGATGCGGCGGCGCTCGAGGCGGATGGTGGCCGCAAGGAAGGGCGGTTCTACATCAACAATTTCTTCTTCTTCCCGCAGCATCTCGACGGCGAGTCGATGCTGGTCAAATGATGACCAGTGCGACCGCTGCGATCATTTGGTCAGACAGGATAAGTCATGCATATCACGATGGTCGGCGCCGGTTATGTCGGACTGGTGTCGGGGGCATGTTTCGCCGACTTCGGGCACTACGTCGTTTGCGTCGACAAGGATGAAAAGAAGATCGCAGCGCTCAACAAGGGCGAGATAACGATCCACGAGCCCGGGCTTTCCGAGTTGGTGGCGAGAAACATCGCGCAGGGCCGCCTGGCCTTTGTGACCGACTTGAAGGGGGCGGTCAGCCGTTCCGAAGTCATCTTCATCGCGGTCGGCACTCCGTCCCGCCGCGGCGATGGCCACGCCGATCTTTCCCATGTCTATGCCGCGACGCGCGAGATCGCTACGGCGTTGCCGGAATCCGCGGTCGTGGTGACGAAGTCGACCGTTCCGGTCGGCACCGGCGACGAGGTCGAGCGCATCATCCGCGAGGAGAAGAAGGACGCGAAATTCGCCGTCGTTTCCAATCCCGAATTCCTGCGGGAAGGGGCCGCGATCCAGGATTTCAAGCACCCCGACCGCATCGTCATCGGCACCGAGGATGCATTTGCGAAGGCGGTGATGGCGGAAGTCTATCGTCCACTGCATCTCAACACCTCGCCGATCCTCTATACCAGCCGCCGCACCGCGGAACTGACGAAATATGCCGCCAACTCGTTCCTCGCGACCAAGATCACCTTCATCAACGAGATCGCCGATCTTGCCGAAAAGGTCGGCGCCAATGTCCAGGAGGTCGCCCGCGGTATCGGGCTCGACAACCGCATCGGCTCGAAATTCCTGCATGCCGGTCCGGGCTTCGGCGGCTCCTGCTTTCCCAAGGACACGCTGGCGCTGATCAAGACAGGCCAGGACAACGAGGCTCCGCTGCGGATCGTCGAAACGGTGGTGGCGGTGAACGACCAGCGCAAGCGCGCAATGGCGCGCAAGGTGTCGAATGCCTTCGGCGGCAACATCCGCGGCAAGACCATCGCCGTGCTCGGCGTCACCTTCAAGCCGAACACCGACGACATGCGCGACGCGCCATCGATCCCGCTGATCACGGCGCTGCAGGACATGGGCGCGGCGATCCGCGCGTTCGATCCGGTCGGGATGGAGCAGGCCAAGAAGGTGTTCGAGAATGTCACCTTCTGCCGCGACGCCTATGATTGCGCGCGGGGAAGCCATGCGATCGTGATCGTGACGGAATGGGAGCAGTTCCGCGCGCTCGACCTGAAGAAGATGGCGACGATCATGGCAACGCCCGTGATCGTCGACCTCCGCAACATCTATTCGCCCGAGGATGTGACGCGGAACGGTTTTCATTATTGCGGCGTCGGCCGGCCGAAGCCGCTGGCGTATTAGAGACCCCCGAGCTCCGTTCACCTCGCCCCGCTTGCGGGGAGAGGTCGAAATTCGAGCGCAGCTTGAATTTCGGGTGAGGGGAGTCTCCACGAGTCCGGTTGCCGCCGTATTCGCGGATAGAGCCCTCACCCCAACCCTCTCAGGGCAAGCTTTGCTCGTCCCGGCCCCGTAAAGAACGGGGGAGGGAGAACCGCCGTCAATCGATCCGATCTGTCTAACCGGTTGCCGCGCCTAAGAGCGCGGCGAGACCGCTTTTTTGCCCGACCGGGCCGGGGCTCGCTTGACAAAATTATTTTAAGCATAAAATATTCCCATGTCGGTCCGGGAGCTGTCCGCGGAGATGCCCCGACGGCCGAAGGTGAGGAGACAGCCATGCGCATCGTCTGCATCGGGGGCGGGCCGGCCGGGCTCTATTTCGGCATCCTGATGAAGATGCTCGATCCGGCGCACCGGATTTCGGTGGTCGAGCGCAACCGCCCCTACGACACCTTCGGTTTCGGCGTCGTGTTCTCCGACGCGACCATGGACAACATGCGCAAATGGGATCCCGTCACGGCGGATGCGATCGAGGAGGCTTTCAACCACTGGGACGATATCGAGGTCCTGATCAAAGGCCGCCGGATGCGCACCACCGGCCATGGCTTTGTCGGCATCGGCCGCAAGCGCCTGCTCAACATCCTGCAGGCGCGCGCCGAGGAACTCGGCGTCGAACTTGTCTTTGAGCGCGAGGTCGATTCCGATCTCGAATTTCCGGATGCCGATTTGATCGTCGCGGCCGACGGCGTGAACTCGAAGATCCGCACGCGCTATGCCGACAGCTTCCAGCCCGACATCCTGATGCGGCCGAACCGCTATATCTGGCTCGGCACCAACAAGCGCTTTGACGCCTTCACCTTCGATTTTCGCAAGACCGAGCACGGCTGGTTCCAGGCGCATATCTACAAATTCGAGGATGGGGCGGCGACCTTCATTGTCGAGACCACGGAAGAGACGTTCCTTGCTCATGGTCTCGACAAGCTCGACCAGGCTGGCTCCATCGCCTTCTGTGAAAAGATCTTCGCCGAGATTCTCGAGGGCCATTCGTTGGCATCCAATTCGCGCCATCTGCGCGGTTCGGCCTGGCTTTCCTTCCCGCGATTGATCTGCGGCAAATGGACCGCGTTCAACGGCAACAGCCATGTCGTGGTGATGGGCGATGCCGCGCATACCGCGCATTTTGCGATCGGATCGGGGACCAAGCTCGCGCTCGAGGATGCGATCGAGCTGACCAACCAGTTCAAGCAACTCGGCGCAACGCCGGACAAGATTCCGTCGGTGCTCGCCGCTTACGAAGAACTCCGCCGCGTCGATGTGGCGCGGATCCAGAATGCCGCCCGCAATGCGATGGAGTGGTTCGAAGTGGTGGGCGCGCGCTATGCCGACACGCTGGAGCCCGAGCAGTTCATGTATTCGCTGCTGACGCGTTCGCAGCGCATCAGCCACGAAAATTTGCGTCTTCGCGACAAGACATGGCTCGAAGGCTATGAGCGCTGGTTCGCCGAACGCGCCGGGCTGCCAGATTCCAATGATCGCGTGGCGCCGCCGATGCTCACGCCGTTCCGCATCCGCGGTTTGTCATTGCCCAACCGTATCATCTGCTCGCCGATGGCGATGTATTCGGCGGTGGAGGGCGTGCCGAACGATTTCCATCTGGTCCATTTCGGCGCCCGCGCGCTCGGCGGCGCCGGACTGATCTTCACCGAGATGACCTGCGTGTCACCAGAGGCGCGGATCACGCCGGGCTGCTGCGGGCTGTGGAACGACGAGCAGGCGAAGGCGTACAAGCGCATCGTCGATTTCGTCCACGGCAACAGCGCAGCCAGGATCGGCATCCAGCTCGGCCATGCGGGCCGCAAGGGTTCTACGCGCGTAGCCTGGGAGGGAATGGATGAGCGACTTCCAGAAGGAAACTGGCCGCTGGTGTCGGCCTCCGCCGTTCCCTATCTGCCCGACGGCCAGACGCCGGAGCCGATGGCGCGTGCCGAACTGGACGAGGTGCGCGAACAGTTCGTCGCCGCGGCCCGGCGCGCGGTGCAGGCCGGCTTCGATATCCTGGAACTGCATTGCGCCCACGGCTATCTCTTGTCGAGCTTCCTCTCGCCGCTCACCAACCGCCGACCTGATCAATATGGCGGCAGCATTGAGAACCGTGCGCGCTATCCGCTGGAAGTGTTTCGCGCGATCCGGCAAGTGTGGCCGCAGGACAAGCCGATCTCGGTGCGGCTGTCGTGTCATGACTGGGCGGAGGGCGGCAACACGCCCGATGATGCGCTTGAGTTCGCGAAGCTGTTCAAGGCGGCCGGCGCCGACTTGATCGATTGTTCCTCGGGGCAGGTCTGGGCCGACGACCATCCGGTCTATGGGCGGCTCTATCAGACGCCGTTTGCCGACAAGATCCGCAACGAGGTCGGCATTGCGACCATTGCGGTCGGCGCGATTTCCGAGGCCGATCACGCCAATTCCATCATCGCCGCCGGCCGCGCCGATCTCTGCGCGATCGCTCGCCCGCATCTCGCCGATGCTGCCTGGACGCTGCACGAGGCCGCCAAGATCGGCGTGAAGTCGATTGCCTGGCCGAAGCAGTATCTCTCCGGCAAGCCGCAATATGAGAGCAATCTGGAACGCGCGGCGGCGGGAGCGAAAGCATGACCCGGCATTTCTGGCCCAATGCGCATGCGCTCATCACCGGTGGCGGCTCCGGCATCGGCGCCGCCACCGCACGGGCGCTGGCTGAAGCCGGCGTGCGGGTGAGTGTTGCTGGCAGGAGGCCGGATGCGCTTGCAGAGACGGCGGCCTCCATTGGGGCGCGTGCCGGCGCTGTTCTGCCTGCCGATGTGACCGATGAAATCGCGGTCACTGAGGGCATCAAGCGGATCGAGGCTGAGGTCGGCCCGATCGACATCCTCGTCAACAATGCAGGGAAGGCATTGAGCGCACCGTTCGAGAAGACGGATGCCGCTCTGTGGTCGGACATGCTGGCGAGTAACCTTTCCAGCGTCTTCCTGGTGACGCGTGCGGTGCTGCCCGGCATGGCGCAACGCGGATGCGGGCGCGTTATCAACGTCGCGTCCACGGCAGGCCTGACCGGCTACTCCTACGTCTCGGCCTATGTCGCCGCCAAGCACGGCGTCGTCGGATTGACGCGTGCACTCGCGCTCGAATATGCGCGCCGCGGCGTCACCGTGAATGCGGTCTGTCCGGGCTATACTGATACGCCGTTGGTGGCCGAGGCGGCCGCCAACATCGTCGCCAAGACCGGCCGGAGCGAAGCGGAAGCGCGCGCAGCCCTGGCAAAGGTTAATCCGATGCAGCGGCTGGTGACGCCTGAGGAGGTCGCGGACACCATTCTTTGGCTCGCCTCCTCAAGCGCATCGTCCATCAACGGACAGGCCATCGCGGTTGCCGGCGGCGAGGTCTTCACGGGATAAGGGAAACGCCCAAGGAAACGCCCAAGGAAACAACATCATGTCTGAGATGAAAGCAAAGCTGCGACCGTTCAAGAATTATCCGGCGCGCCATTTCAAATGGTCCACCGATGACGATGCCCGCGTCGCCACCATCACGCTGAACCGGCCGGACAAGAAGAACCCGCTGACGTTCCAGTCCTACGAGGAGCTGCGCGATCTCTTCCACGATCTTGCCTACGCCTCCGACGTCCGCGCCATCGTGCTGACCGGCGAGGGCGGCAATTTCTGCTCCGGCGGTGATGTGTTCGAGATCATCGAGCCGCTGACGCGGATGGCGATGCCCGACCTGATTGCGTTCACGCGCATGACCGGCGATGTCGTGAAGGCGATGCGCAAATGCCCCCAGCAGATTGTCGCGGCGATCGACGGTATCTGCGCCGGCGCCGGCGCGATGCTGGCGCTCGCGTCCGATCTGCGGCTGGCGACGCCGCAGGCCAAGACCGCGTTCCTGTTCACGCGCGTGGGACTCGCTGGCGCCGACATGGGCGCGTGCGGACTGTTGCCGCGGGTGATCGGGCAGGGGCGCGCCGCTGAGTTGCTTTACACTGGCCGGGCCATGAGCGCGGAAGAGGGATTTGCCTGGGGCTTTCACAACCGCCTGGTGCCATCGGCGGAGCTGTCGGCCGCGGCTCATGAACTCGCCCGTTCGCTCGCCGACGGCCCATGGTTCGCGCATGGCATGACCAAGACGATGTTCAACCAGGAATGGGCGATGGGCATCGACGAGATGGTGGAGTCGGAAGCGCAGGCGCAGGCGGTCTGCATGGCGACCGGTGATTTCCGCCGCGCCTTCGAGGCTTTCGCCGCCAAGAAGAAACCGGTCTTCGAGGGGAATTGAACCCGTGACGGGAACAAGCACATGATCGAACTCCTGCAACCGAACGGCTGGGCCCAGCCGGTCGGCTATGCCAATGGCGTTGCGCGCGCGGCAAGATGATCTTTGTCGCCGGCCAGATCGGCTGGAACGCGCAATGCGTGTTCGAGACCGACGATCTCGTGGAGCAGATCGCCCAGACCCTGCGGAACGTCGTCGCGGTCGCCGCCAGCGGCGGCGCAACGCCGGAGCATATCGTGTCGATGACCTGGTTCCTGCTCGACCGCCGCGAATACTCCTCGCGGTTGAAAGAGATCGGCGCGGTCTACCGCGACATCATGGGCCGCCGCTTCCCGGCGATGACGGCGGTGCAGGTCTCCGGCCTGATCGAGGATCGCGCCAGGGTCGAGATCCAGGCCATCGCGGTGGTTCCGGATTGAGGTGGTGAGAGCGTTAACCTAAGTCGCGGGCGGAGTGGATGCTGAGACCATAAAGCGTCTTGCGAGCGGCTCTGACGCCGTGCGACCCTGCCAACCTCTCACAACGTCCGGGTTTCGAGCGGAGTAGGGCGATGAAGGCGATTATCGTCGGCGGCGGGATTGGCGGGCTCACGACGGCGCTGATGCTGCGGGCTCGCGGCATTTCCTGCGAATTGTTCGAGCAGGCGGAAACGATCCGCGAGCTCGGCGTCGGCATCAACACCCTGCCGCATGCGATCCGCGAACTCGCCGGGCTTGGCCTGCTTGACGCGCTCGACAAGGTTGCGATCCGCACCTACGAGCTGTTCTACCTGACGCGCCATGGCCAGCAGGTCTGGCACGAGAAGCGCGGGCTGGACGCCGGCCATGAGGTGCCGCAATTCTCCGTTCATCGCGGCCGCCTGCAGGGCGTCATCTATCAGGCGGTGGTTGAGCGGCTCGGCAGCGAGGCGATCCACACCGGTTGCCGGCTCGGCGCGTTCACGCAGGATGAAGGCGGCGTCGCGGCCTACTTCTTCGATCGTGCAGGCCAGCATGCGCACACGGCGCGCGGCGATATCCTGATCGGCGCCGACGGCATCCACTCGAAAGTGCGCGAGACGCTGATTCCGAACGAGGGGCCACCCTGCTGGAACGGCCTGATGCTGTGGCGCGGCGCCGCCGACTGGCCCGCGTTCCTGACGGGCCGCTCGATGATCATCGCCGGCGGCCTGAACGCCAAGGCCGTGATCTATCCGATCGCGGAAGGCTCGAGCCCAGCCAGCCGTCTCACCAATTGGGCGGTGATGGTGCGGATCGGCGACGGCGCGTCACCGCCGCCGCGCCGCGAGGGCTGGTCGAACCTCGGCAGGCGCGAAGAGCTGATGCCGCATGTGGCAGGCTTCTCGATCCCGCAGGTCGACTTTGCAGCGCTGGTCGGCGCCACGGCGGAATTCTGGGAATATCCGTGCTGCGACCGCGATCCCTTGCCCTATTGGACCAGCGGGCGCGTCACCTTGCTCGGCGATGCCGCGCATCCGATGTATCCGGTCGGCTCCAACGGCGCTTCGCAGGCCATCCTCGATGCGCGATGCCTCGCGGATGCGCTGGCGCGTTCGGAGCATCCGCGTCAGGCGCTGGTCGCCTACGAACGGCAGCGCCTGCCGATGACCGCCGACATCGTCGCCTCCAACCGTCGCGGCGGGCCCGAGGGCGTGATCGATGCGGTCGAGCAGATCGCGCCGCAGGGGTTTACGGACATCGAGTCTATTCTGAGCTATGAGGCCCGCGAAGCGATCGTGCGCGGCTACGCCGCCAAGGCGGGCTTTGCCGCACGCGTGGTGGCGCGGCAATCGTAACGGGCGTCGGGGGCTTCATCCTTCGAGACGGCCGCTGCGCGGCCTCCTCAGGATGAGGTCTGCGAGCGAGGCGAGATCTTAGACCCTCATGGTGAGGAGCGCGGCTTGCCGCGCGTCTCGAACCATGAGGCCCCAGACTTCTCATCCTGCTCTTGCAGCGTAGCCCGGATGGAGCGCAGCGCAATCCGGGACACCGTCGATTGGGGCGATCAACCCCGGATTACGCTGCGCTCCATCCGGGCTACGTGCTACGCCGGGGGCGGCGGCAGGAAGTGGATGTTGTGCTCAGCGGCGAGTTTCACCACATCGTCCGGGTTCTGCTCCCGCATATTGTGGATCGCCCAGAACAGATCATAGAGCCGGCGCGTCGGCGACACCCAGAACAGCGTCTTTGCGGCCTGCTGCGACTTGTTGAAGATGCCGTGCGGCTTGCCCATGGGCAGGCGCACGAGATCGCCGGGAGTAGCTGACTCGTCCGCGCCGTCGAGCATGAAGTCGAGCTTGCCTTCGAGGATGTAGAGATATTCGTCCTGGTCGGGATGGATGTGCGGCGGCACGAAGGTGCCGGGCGGAAACGTCGCATGCCAGGAGAACGAATGCTCGGTGCGGCTCTTCGGCACATAGGTCTGGCCGAGGATGTTCCAGGTGATGCCCTGGATGCCCTCGTTCGCGCGGGTGATGCCCGCAATCTCGTCGTTCATTGTTCCACTCCCTCGCTTACTTGCCCGTTTACTTGGCTGAGCAATCCTTGGCGTAACGGTCGCCGTAATTTTCGAACACTTTCTGTACGATCTCGGTCTGGAACTTGCCATCAGGACGTTTCGCGACCTGGGTCAGATAGAAGTCCTGGATCGGATAGCCGTTGGTGTTGAACTTGAAGCCGCCGCGAAGCGAGACAAAGTCCGCCTTCTTGAGCGCCGCCGCGACCGCGTCCTTGTTGGCGAGGTTGCCGTTGACCGCCTTCACCGCGCTGTCGATCAGCAGCGCCGCGTCGTAAGCCTGCATGGCGTAGGTGCCGGGCACGCTCTTGTAGGCGGCTTCATAGGCAGCGACGAACTTCTTGTTCTGGGGATTGTCGAGGTTGGGCGCCCAGTTGGCGCCGCCGAACATGCCGACCGCCGCGTCCTGCTGCGCCGGCAACGTCGATTCATCGACCGTGAAGGCTGACAGCACGGGCACGGTGGCGCCGGCCTGCTTGTACTGCTTCACCAGATTGACGCCCATGCCACCCGGCATGAAGGTGAACAGCGCATCCGGCTTCAGCGAGGAGATTTTTGTCAATTCGGGCTGAAAGTCGAGCGTGTTAAGTGGCGTATAGGATTCGTCGACGATCTCGCCTTTGTAGTCGAGCTTGAAGCCGGCCACCGAGTCGCGTCCGGCCTGGTAGTTCGGCACCAGGAGATAGACGCGCTTGTAGCCACGATCCTGCGCGACCTTGCCGAGGATCTCGTGCACCTGGTCGTTCTGATAGGAGGTGACGTAGAAGAACGGGTTGCATTCCTTGCCGGCGTAGCTCGAGGGGCCGGCGTTGGGCGAGATCAGGAACGTCTTGTTCTCGGTCACGGGGCGGTGGATCGCCTGCAGGATGTTGGAGAAGATCGGTCCGACCACGAAGTCGACCTTGTCGCGTTCCAGGAGCCCGCGCACCTTGGTCACCGCGCCATCCGGCTTGAGTTCATCGTCGACATTGACGACCTCGACCTCGCGGCTCGCCATCTTGCCGCCGAGATCCTTGATCGCCAGCGCAAAGCCGTCGCGCACCTGTTGGCCGAGCGCGGCGGCCGGGCCCGACGTCGTCACGATGACGCCGATCTTGATCTTCTCCTGCGCCAGCGCTGGTCCGGCAGCAAGGGCGAACAGCGCCGCCAATCCTGCCAACTTCAATGCCCGTTTCATGGTCTCTCCCCGCGCCAACAAAGATCAAAATCTCGCGCCACAGCTTATTCTGACGACGGCAAGCGCCGCAAGCGAATGCCTCGCCGGGTCTGGGCCGCCCGCGGACCGTTCAGCCGCCCGCGGTCTGTATGCAAGCGCCGCGCCAAATTGCTTGAAGCTTAAAGAGATCCCGCGATATCATGGAGCATCGCTCATTCGGCTTGCGATATGCCGCGAATTGTTTGAAGGTCAAAACGATCGGCTGCGATTGGCGCCGCGAAAGGCGTGACTGCCCATGATGCTTGATTCCGAGACAAAAGCGGTCGAACTGCCGGAAGATCATGGCACGGAGCTCCGGCTCTGGCTTCGGCTTCTGACCTGCACCACCCTGATCGAGGGCGAGGTGCGCAGCCGCCTTCGCGAGCGCTTCGACGTCACGCTGCCGCGCTTCGACCTGATGGCCCAGCTCGACAAGGTGCCTGGCGGCATGACGCTATCAGACCTTTCCAAGCGCATGATGGTATCGAACGGCAATGTGACTGGTCTGGTCGAGCGGCTGGTGGAATCGGGTCATCTCGACCGCCGCACTTCAGAGACCGATCGGCGCGTGCAGTTCATCCGATTGACGAAACTCGGCCGCGCCGAGTTCCGCAAGATGGCGGCCGAGCACGAGACCTGGATCGCCGATATCTTCGCCGACCTCTCGCGCAAGGATATCAGCGAATTGATGCGGCTGCTCGCCAAGACAAAAGCATCGGCGCAGCGATCGGCCAAGGCGCGGACGCCATGAGTGGTGTCGACTATGAAGTCGAATACAACAATCGCGCGCGGGTGCCGGAACATCCGGCGCTGATCGAGGGCTGGGCCAGGGACGCATCCGCCTATCGCGCGCAGCATGCGCCGCGCCGCATCGCCTACGGCCCCGGCAATCGCCACACCATTGATTTGTTTGAAAGCGGCGAAGGGCCGATCGTCGTCTTCATCCACGGCGGCTATTGGCAGGCGCTCGACGGCTCCTTCTTCAGCCATTGCGCGCGCGGGCTCAATACCCACGGGGTCACGGTCGCTGTGCCGAGCTACGATCTCTGTCCTGCCGCCACCATTGCCGATATCATCGGCCAGATGCGCGATGCGTCGCGCGAATTGGCGCGCCTCGGACGACTGCTGGTGATGAGCGGTCATTCTGCGGGCGGGCATCTCGCCGCCTGCATGCTCGCGACCGATTGGATGGCGTTCGATAGGTCGTTGCCGAAGCGGCCGGTCATATCGGCCTATTCGATCTCGGGCCTGTTCGAGCTCGCGCCGCTGGTCGAAACCTCGATCAACAAGGCGTTGCGTCTGGATGCTGCGGCAGCCGAGGCCGCAAGTCCGCTGTTCTGGCGGCCGCCAGCCGGAACAGCGCTGGATGCGGTGGTCGGCGAAACCGAAAGCGCCGAATATCATCGGCAAAGCCGCACCATCGTCGAGCAATGGGGCGCGGCCGGCGTTGCCACCCGGTTCGGTGTCGTCGCCGCTGCCAATCATTTCACCGCGATCGCGCCGCTGGCCGATCCGGACTCGGCGATGGTTACGCGCCTGCGCGAATTGGCGCAGGGCTGAATTCTCCTCACGTTCCGGCGAAGCGCAAAATCGGCCTTGCGCGGAATTGTTTTAAGTATAAAATTGTTGCCGGATACGCTGCCGGGCGTCCTCGATGTGTGATCGTGAGCATTCTTGCTGGAAAGCGAGGGGCGATGGATATGGCAGTTCTTGCACCGAAGCTGGGCCCTTCCGCCCATGTCGATACGTTCACGCGCGACAATCTTCCGCCGTTCCATCAATGGCCGGACCTGCTGCTGGACCGGCCGGAATTTCAGTATCCAGAGTATCTCAACGCCGCGGTCGAACTGACCGACCGCATGGTCGAGAAAGGCTTTGGCGACCGCATTGCGCTGATCGGCAATGGCCGCCAGCGCACCTACAAGGAATTGACCGACTGGTCCAATCGCCTTGCGCATGCGCTGGTCGAGAACTATGGCGTCAAAGCCGGCAACCGTGTGCTGATCCGTTCCGGCAACAATCCGGCCTTCGTTGCCGTCTGGCTCGCCGCGACCAAGGCTGGCGCCGTCGTCGTCAACACCATGCCGATGTTGCGCGCCGGCGAACTGGAGAAGATCGTCGACAAGGCCGAAATCTCGCTGGCGCTGACCGACAGCCGTATCGCCGATGAGCTCGTCGCCTGCGCGAAGATCAGCAAATTCCTCAGGCAGGTCGTCAATTTCGACGGCACGCAGAACCACGACGCCGAGCTCGATCGCGTCGCGTTGAGCAAGCCGGTGCGGTTCGAGGCGGTCAAGACCGGCCGCGACGACGTCGCGCTGTTGGGATTCACATCGGGCACGACCGGCGAGCCGAAGGCGACGATGCATTTCCACCGCGATCTCCTGATCATTGCGGATGGTTATGCGAAGGAAGTGCTTGATGTCACCGAGGACGACGTCTTCGTCGGGTCACCACCGCTGGCCTTCACCTTCGGCCTGGGCGGGCTCGCGATCTTTCCGTTGCGGTTCGGCGCTACTGCGACGCTCCTGGAAAATGCCGCTCCGAACCAGATGGTCGAGATCATCGAGACCTACAAGGCGACAATCTGTTTCACTGCGCCGACGGCGTACCGCGCGATGATGGCCGCGATGGACAACGGCGCCGACCTGTCCTCGCTGCGCATCGCAGTTTCTGCCGGCGAGACACTGCCGGCGCCAGTATTCGAAAGCTGGACCAGGAAGACCGGCAAGCCGATCCTCGACGGCATCGGCAGCACGGAGATCCTGCACATCTTCATCACCAACCGGATCGGCGATGCCGTAGCGGGCACGACCGGACATCCGGTCTCAGGCTATGAGGCGAAGATCGTCGATGACGACATGAACGAGTTGCCGCCCGGCAAGGTCGGCAAGCTCGCGGTGCGTGGCCCGACCGGGTGTCGCTATCTCGCGGACCCGCGCCAAACCAAATATGTGCGCGATGGCTGGAACCTGACCGGCGACGCGTTCGTACGCGACGAGAATGGCCGGCTCTCTTTCGTCGCCCGCGCCGACGACATGATCATTTCTTCCGGCTACAACATCGCGGGTCCCGAGGTCGAGGCCGCGCTATTGACACATCCCGACATCGCGGAGTGTGCGGTGGTGGGGCAGGCCGATGAGGAGCGCGGGCAGATCGTTTCGGCCTATGTCGTGCTGAAGCAGGGCTGCCGCTGTGACGATCTGCAGGTCAAGCTCTTGCAGGATCACGTCAAGGCCAGGATCGCGCCGTACAAATATCCTCGCGCCATCAGCTTCGTCGACGCGCTGCCGAAAACGCAGACCGGCAAGATCCAGCGCTTCAAATTGCGCGAAGCGAGCTGACCTAGAGCGTAGTGCCATTTGGTTGGACTGGCCACAAGTCCGCTTCACCTCTCCCGCTTGCGGGGGAGGCATAGGCCGCCTTTGGCGGCCGTTCCTCAGAACGCCGAAGCGGAGCTTCGGCTATGGCGTCAGCGTCGGGTGGGGCTCTCTCCACACGATCGGACAGTGTGAATCGCGGAGAAACCCCCACCCTGGCCCTCCCCCCGCAAGCGGGAGAGGGAGCGCAGCACCTGTCCCGGACGCAATCGAGCTGACCTCAGTCCTGTTCTTCCCGCATCCGGCCGATCAGGAGGTCGGCCACCAGCCGGCAGGACGGCGACAGGTTTCGGCTCGCCAGCCGGACCATGGTGACCTGCGTTGCTTCCAGCCGCTTGTCGCGTAGCGGCACGGCGACGAGCAGGCCGGCCTCCAGCGCCGACACTGCGGCGACGCGCGGCAGGAAGGTGGCGAGATCGGTGCGGGCGGCAAGCCTTTGTGCGAAGGCGAGCGAGTTGGTCTCGGTGCAGACCTCGAGCCTGACCTTCGCTTGCGCGCAGGCCCGATCGACTTCCTGGCGGATGCCGAAGGACGGATCGGGGACCACGACGCGTAGCCCTGCGAGTTCCTTCACCGTGCAGCTCGCCTTGTTCGCCAGCGGGTGGCGCGGCGAGACGATCAGGCACAGCGACTGCCGCATCCGCCCGAGCTCGATCAGATCGCTGCGCGGCGCGCGGCCGAACACGAAGCCGAGGTCGACATCGTTGTGGCCGACTCTCTCGGCCACGTCGCGCGAGCCCACCATCGTCATCGAGATCGAGATGCCCGGATAGTCGCCGGCAAGGTCGACGGCGAAATTCGACAGAAAGCTCATCAGCATGCCCTCGACGGTGGCGATCCTGACCTGCCCACGCCGCGAACTATCGAACTCCTGCACCTTGACGCGGATGCCGTCGAGCTGATTGCGGTTCTCGACCGCGTAGCGGTAGAGTAGGTTACCGGCGCCGGTGAGCTGCATCCCGCGCGGGCCGCGCTCGAACAGTTTTGCCGAAAGCTCCTCCTCGATCGCCTGCATCTGCCGGCTGATCGCGCTCGGCGCGATCCGCAGCGAAGCCGCCGCCTGCTTGATCGAGCCGCATTCGGTGACCTCGCGGAAATATCGGATGGCGGCTGACTCGATCATGCGGCTTTCGTCCTCCCCTCGCGGCCTGCCCAACAAGGCGGCAGGCGCTGACCAGGGGTCGAATTATTCGACCTCAGACCTCTAATTTCAATGCTTTTATTCGAATGCGGGATTTGCCATGATTTTTATGTTTCAGTCTCTGGCCGCCATGGAGAAGTATTCTATGAATAAGTCTCGGGTCGCTCGTTACGCGCGTCTTGCAGCCCCGCTATGGGCGGCAGCGGTTCTCTGCGGCGCGCAGACTTCTAACGCGTCGGCCGAGGACGTCATCCGTTTCGGCGCGCCGCTGCCGATCACCGGCCCGCTCGCGCCCGAAGCGATCAAGCAGCAGCAGGGTTATGACCTCTGGGCCGAGGAGGCGAACAAGGCCGGCGGCATTTCCGTCGGCGGCAAGAAATACAAGGTCGAGATTGTCTACGCCGACTATCAGTCGAACACGCCGCGCGCGGTGCAGGCGACCGAGCAGATGATCAGCCAGGACAACGTCAACTTCATGTTCGGCGCCTTCGGTTCCGGCGCGGCCAAGGCGGCGAGCACCGTGTCCGAGAAGTACAAGGTGCCGACGCTGGCGGCGACCGCGTCCTCCGTCCAGGTCTATGACCAGGGCTACAAATATCTGTTCGGCACCTTCACGCCGAACGACACGCTGACGACGCCGCTGACCCAGATCATCAAGGCCAAGGTGCCCGAGGTGAAGAAGGTCGCGATCCTCGCGCGCAACGATTTGTTCCCGCTCGCGATCGCGCAGGAAATGGAGAAGTCGGCCAAGGCCAACGGCTTTGACCTCGTCTATTTCGAGAAATATGCGATCGGCACACTCGATCACTCGGCGACGCTGTCGCAAATCAAGTCGCTCGCGCCGCAATGGATATTCGTCACCGGCTACATCAACGACCTGCTCCTGATCCGCAAGCAGATGGTCGACCAGGAGATGAAGGCGCCGATTGTCACGATGATCGCCGGTCCGGCCTATCAGGAATTCATCGAGTCCGGCGGCAAGACCGCCGAGAACATCACCAGCGCCTCCTGGTGGCATCCGGCCGAGCGGTATGAGGGCAAGGACATCTTCGGCTCGACCGAGAATTTCGTGAAGCTGTTCAAGGCCAAGTACAAGAGCGAGCCGGACTACGGCCAGGCTTCCGCGGCACTCTGCGGCGCGCTGTTCCAGATGGCGATCGAAAAGGCCGGCTCGCTCGATCGCGACAAGGTGCGCGATGAGCTCGCCAAGCTCGACGTGGTGACCTTCTTCGGCCCCGTCAGGTTCGGTGCCAACGGCCAGATCAACTCGCTCGATCCGCCGGTCTTCCAGATCCAGGGCGCCAAGCCCGTGGTGTTGTTCCCGGAAGCGATCAAACAGGGCGATCTCAAGGTTGGCGTCAACTGATGACCAACCGTCATTGCGAGCAGAGTGAGGCCGCCAGAAAGAATGGATTGCTTCGTCGCTGCGCTCCTCGCAATGACGCACGGCAATAAGCGCGATTAGGCATCACACATGCACGCAGCCCAGATCCTGGTGAACGCGGTGGTCCTCGGCTGCCTCTATGCCTGCATCGCGATCGGCTTCTCGCTGGTCTGGGGCGTGCTCAACGTCATCAACCTGATCCACGGCTCCTTCATTGTGCTCGGCGCCTATCTCGCCTTCGGGCTCTACAACGCGCTGCACATCTCGCCCTGGTATTCGATCGCGGTCGCCGCGCCGCTGTTCTTCGTGCTCGGCTACCTCCTGCAGCGACTATTGCTCAACCGCGTGATCACGGCGCCCGTGCTGGTGACGCTGACGATGACGTTCGGACTCGACCTGATCCTGAACAACGCGATGATCTATTTCTTCAAGGCCGATTACCGCAAGCTGACGCTGACGCCGTCGCTGGGATCGGTCTCGATCTTCGACGTGGTGGTGCCGGTCGACCGTCTCATCGCGACGGTTTCCGCGCTGGCCCTGACCGGATTGCTCTATCTCCTGCTGCGGCGCTCGCGCGTCGGGCGCGCCATCGTCGCGGTGCGGCTGGACCGCGACGCGGCCGTGCTGATGGGCGTTGACGTCAAGTCGATCTACGCGATCGCGTTCGGCCTCGGCGCTGCGCTTGCCGGCTGCGCCGGCGTGCTGATGGCGCTGATCTTCCCGATCTCGCCATTGACCTCGTCGGGCTATCTCGGAAAGGCCTTCGTGGTCTGCGTGCTCGGCGGTCTCGGGAGCGTCTCGGGCGCGCTCGCGGGCGGCCTGCTGCTGGCGCTGGTCGAAGGGATCGGCTCGACCTTCTTCGGCCCGGCGCACGCGACGACGCTGTCCTTCATCCTGCTCATCGTCTTCCTGATCCTGCGCCCGCAGGGGCTGCTTGGCCGGAAGGGTTTCGAATGACGAAGTCGAATATCGCGCTGCTTGTCCTGCTCGCGGTCGTTGCATCGCTGCCGCTGTTCGGCGGCGCCTATGCGCTGCGGCTCGGCACCATCGCCTGCATGTATGCGATCATGGCGCTGTCGTGGAATGTGGTCGGCGGCTTCGCCGGCTATCCCTCGTTTGCGACCGCGGCCTTCTTCGGCTTCGGCGCCTACACCGCGGGCGTGCTGCTCAACAAGGGATTGCCGCTCTGGCTCTGCGTCGTCATCGCGGCGGTCACCGCCTTGCTGATCGCGGCTGTACTCGGCGCGGCTCTCCTGCGCCTGCGCGGACATTACTTTGCGATCGCAAGCCTCTCGCTGGTCGAGGTGCTGCGCGAGCTCGTCAACAATGCCACCGATCTCACCGGTGGCGGCATGGGACTCAACATCCCCCTGGGTTCCGGCTCCGGCGTGCTCGCCGAAGCGATGTTCTTCTTCTACGCGATGTGGATCCTGCTGCTGCTCACCGTGCTGATGGTGATGGCCGTCGCCGGCTCGAAGCTCGGCTTCGGGCTCGCCTGCATCCGCCAGAACGAGACCGCCTCCAGCATGGTCGGCCTCAACACCACTCTCTATAAGAGTATCGCCTTCGGCCTGTCGGCCTGTTTCGTCAGCGCGGCCGGCGGCGTCTATGCCGCCTGGGTGCACTATATCGACCCGTCCGATGTCTTCGATATTCTCTATTCGGTGAAGCCGATCGTGATGGCGCTGATGGGCGGGCTCGGCTCGCCGCTCGGCGTTGCCTGCGGTGCGTTCCTTTATCTCGGGCTCGAGGAGGTGGTCTGGCGCAACTACATTCAAATCCACACCGGCGTGCTCGGGCTGATCATCGTCCTCTTGCTCCTGTTCCTGCCGCATGGCCTGATCTCGTTGCGGCCGGCCAACCTCTGGCGACGGGTCAAGCATGTCTGAGATCCTTCGCCTCGAAAACGTATCCCGGCATTTCAGCGGCCTGCAGGCCCTGCGCGATGTCACGCTCACCGTCAACAGGGGCGAGGTGCTCGGCCTCATAGGACCAAACGGCGCCGGCAAGACCACGCTGGTCAACACCATCTGCGGCGTCACGCCGGCCAATTCCGGCAAGATCACTTTCGATGGCAAGGACATCACACGCATTAAGACCTATCAGGCGGCGCGGCTCGGCCTGTCACGTACCTTCCAGATCGTTCAGCCCTTTGCCGAATTTACCGCGCTGGACAATGTCGCCGCAGCCGCGCTGTTCTCGCAGCCGGGCCAAAGCCTCAAGATGGCGCGCGAGCAGGCAATGGCTCATCTGGTCTATGTCGGTCTCGAGCTGCAGGCCAATCACCCTGCCGCTACGTTGACGCTCGCGATGCGCAAGCGGCTGGAGCTTGCGAAGGCCCTCGCGATGAAACCAAAATTGCTGTTCCTCGACGAGGTCAATGCCGGCCTCAACAGTGCCGAGGTCGAGCGCGCGACCAAGCTGATCCATGAGCTTGCCGCCAGCGGCATCACCATCGTGATGATCGAGCATCTGATGAAGGTCGTGCTCAATGTCTGCACCCGCATCGCGGTACTGCACAACGGCGCGCTGATCGCCGATGGCGCGCCGCGCGAGGTGATCGAGAATCCCGCGGTGGTCGAGGCCTATCTCGGCCAGCAATATGCCAAACGGAATGTCGCCCGTGGCTAACTCCCTGATCCTCGAACTGAAGGGGCTGTGCGCCGGCTATGGCGAGATCCAGGTGCTGTGGGGCATCGATCTCGACGTCCGCCACGGCGAGATCACCGCATTGATCGGCTCCAATGGTGCCGGCAAGACCACGCTGATGCGGGCATTGTCGGGCCTGATCCCGACCACCGCGGGCAATTATTTCTCGGAAGGCCGCGATCTCACCGGCGACACCGCCGCCGGGATCCTCGCGCACGGCATCGTGCATGTGCCGGAGGGACGGCGGCTGTTCGGCGCCATGAGCGTCGAGGAGAACCTCCTGATGGGCGCATATTTGCGCGACGCTGGTCGCGCCGAGATCAATCGCGACCTCGAGCAGGTCTATGCCACGTTCCCGAAGCTGCGCGAGCGGCGGCGGCAAGCGGCGGCGACCCTGTCAGGCGGCGAGCAGCAGATGTGCGCGATCGGCCGCGGCCTGATGAGCGCGCCGCTGCTGTTGATGATCGACGAGCTCTCGCTCGGACTTTCGCCCTTGCTGGTCGAGCAGCTCGTGGCGGCGCTGCGCGAACTCAACGCTGGCGGCACGTCGATCCTGCTGGTGGAGCAGGACGTCACCATCGCGCTCGATCTCTGCCACCGCGCCTTTGTCATGGACATGGGCCGTATCGTGCGGAGTGGCTCGGGAAGCGAACTGCTCGCCGATCCGATCGTCCGCGATGCCTATCTCGGCGTTCTCCACGAATGACCGAACCCGGGCTTTCCTAACCCCTTTACGTTGCAAAGAGGTATCATGATTACGACCATCGAGGTTCAAGACGGCGGTTATCGCTTCATGCCGGGCGTCAGCCAGTATTCCTGCGGTATCGGCGCGTTGCCGGGTTTCACCATCGAACGCGTCCGTTTTGCCGATCCGGTGCCGCTGAAGGCAGGCTTTGCGCGGATTGCCGAAATCCTCAACAATGCCGGCCGTCCGCTGACGGCGTTCGGCGCCTGCGAATTGCGCTCGCCCGCGCCGTTCACCGAAGAGGGCTTTCGCGCCTTCAACGACATCTACATCAAGACCCTGATCGAATGGGGCATAATGAAGGACGGCGTCAATCCGGTGGCGCGCAGCAATGTCTGTCCGAAGATCGGTCCGCCGGCCGAGCCCTGCTTCCACGCTTTCTCCTACGCGGTGCCGGCGCCGCAGGCGGCGCCGTCTTTCGTGATCGCCGGCAGCGGCGAGTCGGCCGAAGGCAAGGCGAACTATCGGGATCACATCATCAGTCCCGGCGACGTCAGCCCGGCGGGTATGCTTGCCAAGGCAAAATGGGTGCTGGATGAGATGGAACGTCGCATGAGCGCGTTCGGCGGCACCTGGAAACAAACGACCGGCGTGCAGCTTTACACCGTGCAGGACGTCTATTCGATCCTGGAAAGCGAGCTCGGCCGCCGCGGCGTGTTCAGGAATGGCCTGACCTGGCATTTCAACCGCCCGCCGGTGGTCGGTCTCGACTACGAGATGGATTGCCGCTGCGTTCACATCGAAAAGGTGATCTGAGTTCTTCTCCTTCTCCCCGTTCTTACGGGGAGAAGGTCGGGATGAGGGGCTCTATCCGCGAACACAGTGGCAGATGGGTTCGCGGAGGCTCCCCCTCACCCGAAATTCAAGCGGAGCTTGAATTTCGACCTCTCCCCGCACTCGGGGCGAGGTGCAGCGGAATTCGCCTCTCGATCTCGCAGCATCATCACATCCAGCACGCATCAAAAGCGCGTGTTGGCGCGCGTTCAACCAAGCCGCTTCCTTGACAGGTGATGAGCCAATCGTTTCCTTTGCTGCTCCAGATCTTGCTCCGGCTGGGACGTCAATGCAAAGCGAAGCGGCAGTCATCAGGCGGCGTGATCTTTTCTCGTTGATCGGCGCGATGGCCGGCAGCGCGGCGATGTATCACGCGATGACCAGCCTCGGCTTTGCCTCGGAGTCGAACTACAAGGGGCCGGTGAGGCTCGAGGGCGACCCGAAGGGCGCATCCGTCCTGATCCTCGGCGCGGGACTTGCCGGCATGACGGCGGCGCTGGAGCTGCGCAAGGCGGGCTACAAGGTCCAGATCCTCGAGTTCAACAACAGGGCAGGCGGCCGCAACTGGACGCTGCGCGGCGGCGACACGTTCGTCGAACTCGGCGGCTACAAGCAGACCTGCGAATTCGATCACGGTCTCTACATCAACCCAGGCCCGTGGCGGATTCCCTACCACCATCGTGCATTGCTTGACTATTGCAGGCGGCTCGGGGTTGCGCTCGAACCCTTCATTCAGTTGAACCACAACGCCTATCTGCACGCCTCGCGTGCGTTCGGAGGTACACCGCAGAAGATCCGCGCGATCAAGGCGGATTTCCAGGGCCAGGTTTCCGAACTGCTCGCGAAAGTGACTCAGCAGGGCAAGCTCGACGAAGCGGTGTCCAAGGAAGACCAGGAAATCCTGCTGCAGGCGCTGCGCTCCTGGGGCGCGCTCGATTCCGACTACAGATACAATGCCAATCTCGTCTCGGCCGAGTTCCGCGGCTATGCGCGCGAGCCCGGCGGGGGCTTAAGTTCCGCGCCGTTGCCGAGCGATCCCGTCACCTTGTCGGAGCTCTTGCGATCACGGGTCTGGCGCTACTTGCAGAGTTTTGCGCGCTACAATTTCCAGACCACGATGTTCCAGCCGGTCGGCGGCATGGACATGATCGGCAAGGCCTTTGCCAAGGAGGTCGGCGACCTCATTCGCTATAACGCCAAGGTGACGCAGATCCAGCAGAACGACCGCGGCGTCACGGTGAGCTATGTCGACACGACAAGTCCCTCGACGGTGCTGCACGCAAAAGCGGATTGGTGCATCTGCACGATCCCGCTGTCGATCCTGAGCCAGATCCCGATCGACGTCGGTAGCCGCATGGAGGCCGCGATCGACGCCGTTGCCTATGCCGGCGCGGTCAAGATCGGCCTGCAGTTCAAGCGCCGCTTCTGGGAGGAGGACGAGGCGATCTATGGCGGCATCAGCTATACCGACCTGCCGATCCGGCAGATCGCCTACCCCAATGCAGGCTTCAATCGCGCCGGCCGCGGCGTGCTGCTCGGCGCCTATCTGTTCGAGGGTGCGAATGCCTATGAGTTCACCGCGATGACGCCGGCGGAACGGATCGCAAGCGCCGTCGAATTCGGTTCCATGATCCATCCGCAATACAAGCAGGAGTTCGAGAACGGCGTTGCGGTCGCCTGGCACCGCGTGCCCTTCACCCTCGGCTGCAGCGGTGAATGGACCGACGAGGGCAGGGCGAAACACTACAAGAATCTGTGCCAGATCGACGGGCGGATCGTGCTGGCCGGCGAACACGCATCCGATCTGCCGTCCTGGCAGGAGGGGGCGATCCTGTCTTCGCTCGACGCCATCGCGCGACTGCACGAGCGGGTGGTGAAAACATGAGGCCGATGAGAGCCCATTTCGTTGCGCCAGGGGCAGGCGCCGTACTGCTCGCGTTCCTCCCTGCGGCCGCGGACTTCGCGCAGGACAACACCGCCACGCGCCCCACGTTCAGTTCGGGCTACCGCTTCGTCGAAATGACCGGCGAGGAACTGTTCGCCAATGTCTGCCAGGGCTGCCACATGCCCGATGCCTCGGGCGCTGCCGGCGCCGGGGCCTATCCTTCGCTGATCGCCAACCGGAATCTTGCGACCTCTAGCTATGCCGTTCATCTCGTCGTCAACGGCCGGCGCGGCATGCCGGCCTTCGGCGACATGATGACCGATGGTCAAGTCGCCGCGGTCGTGAATTATCTCAGAACGCATTTCGACAACAGCTACACGGACGCGGTGACGGCCAGGGAAGTCGCAGAAGCGCGCCGCTGAAGCACTGTTAAATGGGGGAGCACATGAAATTTCTCACGATGCCGTTGATTGTCATGCTCTCGGCGATGGCTTGCGTGCCCGCGCAGGCCGAGATCGTCAGGCATCCAATTCCGAATTCGAATTTTCCGATCGCGCAATCGGTGCAGGTCACCGGCAACGCCACGATCTATTATGTCAGCGGTCAGGTGCCGCCGGTGATCAATAAGGACGCCGATCCTTCGAGCCGCGAGGCCTATGGCGACACCAAGACTCAGACCGTCGGCGTGCTCAACCGGATCAAGGGCATCCTTGAAGGGCTCGGCCTCGGCATGGGCGACGTCATCAAGATGCAGGTGTTTCTGGTGCACAGCCCGAACGCGCCGATGGATTTCAAGGCGTTCATGGAAGGCTATACCCAGTTCTTCGGCGGCAGCCAGCCGAATCTGCCGGCGCGCTCGGTGGTCGGCGTCGCCTCGCTTGCCAATCCCGGCTTCCTGGTCGAGATCGAGGTGGTCGCGGCAAAGGACGCGAAATAATTCACGGCTGTGCGATTCACTCGCCCGGAACAAGGCTCCCGAGCGGCGGCCGCGAGAGGCGCCGATGTCTTCGCCGCGAAAGGTACAGCAGAAAGCCGGTGACCACCAAGAGCGGCATCAGGGCTGCTGCGACCATGAACAGCAGCTTGCCCGGCCAGCCAAAGATGCTGCCGCGGTGAATATCGAGCACGCTCGACAGCATCCGCTCGCCGACGGGCTTGTCCGCGTAGATTTCTGACGACACCAGCCGGCCGGTGACGGCATCGATGCGGAACTCGTCGCGCGCGCCCGGATGCGACGCGTCGCGCGCCCAGGACCGGACCCGCACGACGGTGCCCGCATCAGGCGGCGCCAATAGGGCCGTCGCGTAGCGGCTGCCTTGTTCGTGCAGGAATGTCGACCATACGCGATCGAGCGTAAGCGGCTTGGTCTCGGATGCGCTGACGTCTCGCGCCGGCTTCGTCTTCATCGGTGCGGCAGCCGTTGAAGGACGCGACAGCAGCCAGGTGGCGCCGTTCTTGTACCAGTCGAACGAATACCACAGGCCGGTGAGCACCATCACGAGGTAGATCGGCAGCACCCAGGTTCCAGCGACGGCGTGGAGCGACCTATGGAAGCCGCGACCGCGCAACGTCAGATTCGGCTTCAGCCACATCTTCACGCTGCGGGCGCGATGAGGCCATCGCAGCACGATTCCGGAGATCAGCATTGCGATCAGGCCGATGGCAGCCACGCCGGTGATCGGCCGGCCATAGCCCTTGGCATCGCCGGGCAACAGCAGCCAGCGATGCAGCTTGCGGACGGTGGCGAAAAACTCCTCGCCGCGCGGCGAGCCGAGCGCGCGCCCATCATAG
>NZ_PSRR01000093.1 GCF_004296405.1 Bradyrhizobium sp. Leo170 | reverse complement strand
CTTCCGCTCGGCCGCGATCGGCGCCGGCGGCTTCCGTTCGGCCGCATTTCGTGGCGGCTTCTACCGTCCCGGCTTCGGGCGTTTTCGTCGTGGATTTCCGTTCGCCGCCGCGGCGGTCGGTGTTGGCCTCGGCTATGGGCTCTACGGCGACTGGCCCTATGGCGATTACGACTATGGCGATCCCTACTACGGCTACTACGACAATTCCGGCTACGGCGGCTGCTACGTTGCCCAGCAGCGCGTCTTGACGTCATATGGCTGGCGCATCAGGTCGGTTGATGTCTGCGACTGATCTCAACCGATACTGCTGCGAACCTGGCGCGCTGCAGCGAAAATTATCGGGAAGATGGATGGAGCCTCGGTGTTTTCAGCATCGAGGTTGCATCGTTTCTGCACAGGGCCTGGTACGTCGATTGCAGCGATTTCGAAATGCTGAGCACACTCACCACCGCCGCCTTCACCTTCGTCTTCCTGGGCATCGTCATCAGCCTGGGCGCGGCCTTTGTGCTGATGTTTTGGGAAGTCGAACGGCAATTGGCAAAGCCGCATCGCAATCGCGATCGTCTCGGCTAGAGCTTCGGTTCTGATTCAATCAGAACCGAAGCTCTTGATTCTTGTTTGACGCGTTTTCTTCACGCGAACCGGTGTCCACTTCGCTCGAAAACGCTAATACTCAGGGCGAAAGGGCCTCAATGATCCGGCAGTCGGCAACGGTGCCGCATTGGCATTGATCGATCATGCTGCTGAGCTCGCGCCGGAGCGCCTGCAAATCCCCGATCTTGCGGTCGACCTCCGACAGATGTTCCCTCGCGATTGCATCGACGGCCCCGCAGGGGCGATCTCGATCGTCGGACAGGTCGAGAAGCGCCCGAACCTGATCGAGCGAGAAGCCAAGGTCCCGCGAGCGGCGGATGAAACTCAGACGGTTCAGGTGTTCGGGCGCGTAGGCGCGGTAGTTGCCGGCCGTCCGCATTGGCGCCTCAAGGAGCCTAATCCGCTCATAGTACCTGACGGTCTCGACCTTGGTCCCGGTCAGTCGTGCGAGCTCGCCTATCGTCAAACTGCCGCAGCTCATGCCTTGACCCTGTAGTTGCTACAGGGTCCATATAGGTGGCTACATCGAACTCGTCGAGGTGACGTTGTGGCGACCGCCAATTGCTACAGGCTGCATATCGAGGGCATGGATTGCGCGGCTTGCGCGCTCAAGATCGAGAACGCGATGCGGCGGCTGCCTGGAGTCACCGACATAGAGGTCAGCTTTACGACCGGAACGCTCGCCTTCCGGCTCGACCAGGACCGCACTGCGCCGCGCCTCATCGAGGAGAAGGTGAGGGCGTTGGGCTACAAGCCGGCCGGCATGCCGTCAGCGTCGGGAGGGAAGGCGCCGCGGAAGCAGGAACGGCACCCTCTGTGGCAGGGAGCCAAGGGCAGACTCGTCCTCGGCACAGGCGTCCTGTTTGCAGTGGCGTTCGTGCTTGCCAGCCTGTTCCCGGGGCTGGAGCGTTGGCTCTATTCGGCAGCGGCGGTTGTCAGTGTCCTGCCTTTTGCACGGCGCGCGCTTGCCGGCGCCCTGTCCGGCTCGCCCTTTACCATCGAGACCCTCATGACAACAGCGGCACTCGGCGCGGTTGCCATCGGCGAGGCCGAGGAGGCGGCTGTTGTCGTCTTCCTGTTCGCGGTAGGCGAACTGCTCGAGACGGTCGCCGCCCGTCGCGCACGGGCCGGGATCGAGGCATTGATCGACCTTGTGCCGCGCAATGCCAGACGTCAGCGCGGGGCATCTCTCGATATCGAGGAGGTTTCTGTCGATGATCTCGCGGTCGGCGATGTCGTGGTGGTTCGCCCCGGCGACCGCGTGCCCTCGGACGGCACCGTGATCGACGGCTCGTCGGAGGTCGACGAGTCACCGGTGACCGGCGAGTCCGTTCCCGTTCTCAAGGAAATCGGCGCGAAGGTGTATGCTGGCAGCATCAATGCCAATGGCGAGCTGCGCGTCGAGATCGCGCATGTCGCTGCCGACAACACCATCGCCCGCATCATCCACATGGTGGAAGAAGCGCAGGAGTCGAAGGCGCCGACGGCGCGCATGATCGACCGTTTCAGCCGGTGGTACACGCCCGCCGCCATGCTGGTCGCGCTGCTTGTCGTCCTGATCCCGCCGCTCCTCTTCGGTGGCGACTGGATGACCTGGATCTACCGTGGCCTCGCTGCGCTGCTGATCGCCTGTCCCTGCGCATTGGTGATCTCCACCCCGGCCGCGATCGCGTCCGGCCTCGCCTCCGGCGCCCGGCAGGGATTGTTGATCAAGGGCGGAGCGGCGCTCGAGACGCTGGGTAAGGTCAGGACGATCGCCTTCGACAAGACGGGCACGCTCACGCGCGGTCGTCCGCAGGTGACGGATGTCGTCTCGATCGGTGAGAACGAGGACACGGTCCTGGCCAAGGCGGCGGCGGTCGAACGCAGCACCAGCCATCCGCTCGGGCGCGCCATCATCGAGGAAGCCGAGAGGCGCGGGCTCGAGCTTCCCGCGACCTTCGGCGGCGGCGTCGCGACGCCTGGCAAAGCGGTGACGGCACGTCTGAGAAGCGGCTTCGCCTCGGTCGGTTCGCCCCGCTTCGCGAGCGAGCAGGCGAGCGTCGATCCCGGCGTCGTCGAAAAGATCAGTGCGCTCGAAGGCGAGGGCAAGACGGTGGTGGTCCTGCTGTCCGGCAAGACGGTCGAGGGATTGATCGCGCTTCGCGACGAGCCGCGGGAGGATGCGCATGAAGGCGTCAAACGGCTGACGGACCGTGGTCTCCGCGCGATCATGCTGACCGGCGACAATGCCCGCACCGCCGATGCGATCGCCGGTCAGCTTGGGCTTGAGGCGCATGCCGGGCTTCTGCCCGACGCCAAGCTCGCGGAGATCGGGCGGCTCAAGCAAGCCGGTCCGGTTGCGATGGTCGGCGACGGCATCAACGATGCGCCGGCACTCGCTGCGGCGTCCGTCGGCATCGCCATGGGCGGCGGAACGGACGTGGCGCTGGAGACCGCGGACGCGGCCTTGCTCAAGAACCGTGTTGGCGGCGTTGCCGAGCTGATCGCCCTCTCGCAAGCGACGCTCGGCAACATCTGGCAGAACATCACGATCGCGCTCGGCTTCAAGGCGGTGTTCCTTGCCACCACGCTGTTCGGCGTGACCACCTTGTGGATGGCCATCCTCGCCGACACCGGCGCCACCGTGCTCGTCACCGCCAACGCGCTGCGCCTGCTGGCGCACCGCTTCGCAGATGGCGCGAGCCTCAGCTCAGCACGCCGTATTTCTTGAACCAGGCCTGCATCTGCGCCCACGCGTCTTCGGCGGCTTCCTTGCGATAGCTCGTGCGATAATCGGCATGGAAGCCGTGCGGGGCCCCCGGATAGATCTTGAATTCCGCGGTCTTCTTGTTTTCGGCGAGCGCCGCCTTGAAGGCTTCGACCTGCGAGACTGGGATGCCGGTGTCGGCTTCGCCATAGAAGCCGATCACCGGCGCTTTCATCTCGGGTGCAAGCTGCATCGGGCTCTTCGGCCAGGCCGGATTCTGCGGATCGACCGGCGGACCATAGAAGGCGGCGCCGGCCTTCAGCGCGGTGTTGTGGGCGGCATATTCCCAGACCGTGCGTCCGCCGCGGCAGAAGCCGACGATGCCGAGGCGGGAGGTGTCGCCGCCTTGCGATTTCGCCCAGGCCACGGTGGCGTCGAGATCGGACAGGAGCTCGGCATCCGGCTTCGCGTTCACGATCGGCAGGATCTGCTGAATGTCGGTGATCTTAGTGAGATCGCCCTTGCGGAAATAGTAGTCGGGCGCCACCGCAAACGCGCCGAGCTTGGCGAGCCGGCGCGTCACGTCCTTGATGTATTCGTGCAGGCCGAAAATCTCCATCGCCACCAGGATGACCGGCGGATTGCTGACACCGGCCGGCCGCGCGAAATACGCAGGCATCTCGCCGCCGGCGACCCCGATCTTGGCCTCGCCCGCGGTGAGGCCGGCGGTACCGGTCTTGATCACGTCGGCCCGCACGGGACCTGCGGCGAGGGTGTAGCCAGCCGTGATGGCGGCCGAAGCCGTCATGAAACCGCGGCGCGAGAAGGGGGCGGTTTTTGTCAGTCCGACGACGTCCGGGGTGGGCAGGGATTCAGCGCGCATGCGGGGCCTCATTCAAAATGGTTTGCAAACCATCGACCCGATCGAGGGGTGGGCGGGACCGGGTTCAAAAGCGCCGGCATTCAGCAAGCAAAGCCCGCGGATGGCAAGTCACCAGCGTGAGAGGCGGCCAAAGCGGTCGGTGAAAAAGCGCGCCCGCGGCGGAAGCAGGGCCTTTAAAAGAACAAGGCCGTTGACGCAGTATACCGCCAACGACCTTGCCAGCCCCGGATATTGAAATCGGCTCACGCCATCCGGTGGCGTGCACCTTGCCCCGGAATTAGGTTCCCGAATGTGAACTAGTTCACAAAGTCGGCGAAAAAAACCGTATCGAGATTCGGCAGCGACGGTGGATATGTCCTGCCGGTGAGGGGGTTTGCGGTGATTTCGACCGACTCAGCCGCGGCGCTTGCGCCCGCTGCGAAGCGCGTGCGACCGCGATCGTTTACGGACGGGTTCGGCCGCCGGCTCATTGGCCTGGGCGCTGGCAAAGGATTGCCTTAAGCCCTCGACCGCCTCGGTCAGTGCCGTGACCTGCTCGGACAGCTTCTTGGTGTCGGCCTGCTGGGCGGCGAGCATGCGGCGCATGGTCTGCAAGTGGTCCTGCACCATCTGGAGCTGGTCGATGGATTCCTGCTGGGTCGCCTCCAACCCCTTGGTTTTCTCGACGAGCTGTTCGGACACCTGCGCGGTGCGGGCCTGCAATTGCCGGCTGGCGACGACCCGATCGGACTCCGGCGACGCGCCGGTATAGACCCGGTACAGCGCGATCGCGCCGATCCCGAACAGGACGAGAAACAGCCCGACGGCGGTGACCGCAATCGGCTGCACACCAATGCGCAGGGCGCTGGTGGAATTCCCGGGGGTGAGGTCCATCATTCGACACCAAACCGGACTAATTCTAAAGGTTCCGAATACCACAACCTCAGCGGGCCTAAAACCCCGTGATTTGTCCCGTGTTGGTACGCATTGGCTCTAAAAACCTGCGAAATCGAGGTTTTTTGGCTCAAGCGGCTACCAGGCGCACTATGCCAAACGGGCACGGATGAATTGCCCCGCCCTGGAAAGCGCGTGGCGACCGGCACCAAGCTTCGCATTCCATAGCGGCCACGCGTGGATCATGTGGGGCCAGATCTCCAGCGTCACCTCGACATCGGCAGCGCCGGCCGCCTCGGCGAGCCGCGTGGCATCCGCGAGCAGCGTCTCCGCCGATCCGACCTGGATCAGCATCGGGGGATAGCCGGTGAAATCGCCAAACAAGGGCGAGATGAGCGGTGAACTGCGATCGATGGTGTCAGGCACATAGGCGTCCGCAAGCTCTTCCAGATAGGTCTTGTGGATGATCGGATCGACTGCGTCCTTGGTGCCAAGGGTTGTGCCAGACATCGTGAGATCGGTCCATGGCGAGAGCAGCCAGGCACAGCCGGGCAAGTCCTCGCCGTCTCTCAGCAACCGGCCGATTAGCTCGAGCGTAAGATTGCCGCCGGCACTGTCGCCGCCGACGGCGATGCAGTGCGCCGGAATGCCCTGCCTGTGCAGGAAGCGCCAAGCCTTCATCGCATCCTCATGCGCGGCGGGATAAGGGTGCTCGGGCGCACGGCGGTAATCGATGGCGAGCGTTCGAACGCGCGCGGCGCGCCCGGCTTCGCTGACCAATCTGCGGTGGCTCAGAATCGATCCGGAGCAGTAGCCGCCGCCATGGAAATAGAGCAGCACGCGTGATGGCTCGCTGCCCGGCGCCAGCGACCATTCGCCTGCCACGCCGTCGCAATCGACTGTTTCGAGCTTCACGTCATCGGCCACCGGCCAGACCGAACCCACTTCATCGAGACGTTCGCGCCGCTCGGTCCATCCGATCGGCCGCGGTTTTGACGAAAGCAGCGCGCGAATGGCGTCGATTTCATTGGTTGCCACGGCTTGTTTCCTGATGATTGCGCCGACCACGTCTATGGTTGGTCACGCCAGCGCCGGAAAGGTTGCTCACCGGAGCGGCATCGCGCAATCGCTGGCGGGATTGCTCACGTGATCGAAGCCGTTGGCACGCTGTCGCTGAACTGCGCGATCACATGGATCGTCACGCTGTATGACAGAGCTGTGATGCTGGCCGGCATTAGCAATCCATGACGGATGTGCGAGAGTCAGTTGTGCACGACAACATTCATTGCACTGGACGGAGCAGCGACTTTCGATAATAGTAGTAACGTTATTACCTGACGTTGTACTATCCTCCAAGGTATTATTATACAGGTGGGCCGAGCGTGCGTGTCTCGCCGAGTTCACCATGATTCATGGCGAGACGTTGCATGGCCGATCGCGCACGTAATCAGTATGGATTAGGCAAAGCCGTTACTTTCAATGTGATAACGCCGATGACGCGCTTCGGCACCCTTGTCGTCGGAGTGCTGCTGTCTATCTTCGATCGCTTCAAATCGACCCAAGTCACGGCGAAGGAGCTGGCGTTTCTGCCCTTTGTTCACTGGGTTGTCGTCAAGCGCGACAGCTTTCCGCGGGTGAGCGATAGCCAGCCGGCGGAAAATTTGCACTACGATTATTTGTTCTTTCTGAGCACGTTCAACGGTCCCTGGGGACCTTACATCGAAGCCTTTGCCGACGTGCTCTACAAACCGCTCGACCTTGTCTGGTTCTGGAGCGTCGGATACCCGTTCGCCCGTCCGGTCGGGCCGCTCAAGGCCTATATCCAGCGCAACCAGATCGAGTCGGACCATTCCTATAGCGCGTATCCGGGTGCGTCCGTGCGCGATGTGCGCTCGGCACTCGAGCTGCGCAACGAAGTCGAGAAGCTTTTTCAGAATTCGAGCGGACTGTCTCCCGAACGGTTTGCGGTCGAGTTCGATCGCTTGCTGATCAGCGTGCAGAACAAGCTCGGTACATTTGGACCAGTGTAGCAGGCCGGTCGAACGGAGTTGGCGACGTGGCTAATCAAAACGGTGAGAAGTACGGCTTCACAGGCCTGTTTCCGATTGCAACCAATCAATCTGACGATCTGCGTGGGTTTCTGCGCACGCTGGATGACCCGCGAACCTATCCGCGCGGCTCGCCTTTGAGCCATGTGCCGATCATCCACATGGCGCGAATGTTCATTGTCGACCGCCTCGCCTATCAAGGCACGCCGGCGAAGTTCGATGCGCTCAAGTCGGATTATCTGGTGTTCATGTGCGAATTCGATGGCGGGAGCGTCGATCCTTTGGTCCAGGCCCTGGCCAGCAATATCCCGAACGAAGTCGCGACCATTTGGGGACGCTGTCTTGGCTTCCCGGGTATCCATCGGCGCGATCTGCTCTCCGGATATTTCGAGCGGTGTCAACTCAAGACCACGCTGTTTCTGGCGGACCAGCCTGAGGCGAGCGTAGGCGAGATTCTCATGGCGCTGCTGTGCCGACGCCGCCTCGGCGAGTTCGTCAAGCTTGTTCAAACCAATCCACGGCCTCCCGAAGTGCTCCAACGAGAGTTCAGGCAAATGTGGGAGGGTCTCCAAAACGAGAGGCCGTCCCCGGGAGATTTGTGAGTACGCAACGATCAGAGCAGGGGTCTGGCGATGCTCAACCTTACCAATATTCAAGGCAATATTCTTCGCGGTTACGCCTCGTTTCCGCACGCGCAGTTCTTGTTCTTCGAGATACAAAACGCTGATGATGCCAGGGCGTTCATCCAGCGGCTGCTCGAGACCAACGCCGTCACGCCGGCACTGTGGCGCGCAAAGCCGGACGCCACTCTCAACATCGCCTTCACCTTTGAAGGCCTCCGCGCCCTTGGCCTGCCTACGGAAAGTCTTGCCACGTTTCCTTGCGAGTTTCAGGAGGGCATGAAACCTCGTGCGAACGAACTCGGTGACATCGATGAAAGTTCGCCGGAGCACTGGGACGATCCCTGGAAGACGCATCGCGTTCATATGCTGATCTCGATCTACGGCCGGACAGAGCCGGCGCTCGCGGCGCACTGTCAACAGCTCAGGGATCTGCTGCCGAATGGCGTGCAGGAATTGAAGGACAGTCAGCCGGCGGGGCTGCTGCACATCAACGGCGAACAGACTCGCAAGGAGCACTTCGGTTTCCTCGACGGCTTGAGCAATCCCGCGATCGAGGGAGTGCCCGACGACGGTGGCAGGGACCGTCAGGACGTTGGCAATCCGGATGAGAAAGGGCGATTTCGCAAGATTCCGCTTGGCGAGTTTCTTCTCGGCCACCCAGGCGAGGGGGGCGAGATGGCTCCCATGCCGCTGCCGCATCTTCTCGCGCACGATGGCACCTATCTCGTGTACCGCAAGCTGGAACAGGACGTCGTTCGTTTCCGTCGCTACCTTGATGATCAGGCGGACGCATTTGCCCGAACCATTCCCGGTCCTCTGCCGGATGGCGTCAGCGCGAAGAAGTTTCTTGCCGCCAAGATGATGGGGCGATGGCAGGATGGATCCTCGCTGATCGAACACCCCGACGCCCCTCGTGAGGACACGCGCAATACATTCGGCTACGCCGGCGATCCTGCAGGCGCACGCTGTCCGCTTGGTGCGCATGTGCGGCGTGCCAACCCGCGCGATGCGTTTGGCTTCGGCGGCAAGACGATGAGCCGACACCGGTTGATCCGGCGCGGAATCGCCTATGGCAAATTCCTGCCACCGGGCAAGGAGGAGGAAGCCGAGAGCCAGGAAAAGCGCGGCATCATTTTCATTGCGCTCAATTCCGGCTTCGACCAGTTCGAGTTCGTGCAGCAGAAATGGATGAATTTCGGCGACGATTTCGAGCAGGGCAACGACACCGATCCGATCGCCGGCAATCGTCCAACCATCGGCGGTCGTCAAAGCGCGCAAATGATGATCCCGGGTGACGAAGCCACGGGACGACGACCGTTCATCTGCTTCGACATCCCGCGCTTCGTCACGACCAAAGGCGGCGACTATTTCTTCGTTCCGAGTCTGGCCGCGCTCGGTCTTTTGGCGTCCGGCGGAGTTGACGTCGCATGAATCGGGACACGATCCAACAATGGCTGCGCGGCCGTCGAAGCGGCGCGGTTTCTTTCGCGCAGGCGCAGCGGGAAGATCTGATCGTTCAGTCGTTCCGCGTGTTCCGGGACTTCCAGCGATTCTGGCAAATGGCCCGCGGCTCCGCGCAATCCGCTTCGGCACCGGCGCGGAGTTCAGAGGCGACGCCGGCAAGATATGAAGAACTCGCGAACGCGCTGGAGCTGCAGGACCGGCCGATGCCGCTCACGAAATTCGAGCGCGCCGTGCCTGGCGAGGCAACGCTGATCGCCAACATGGCGCGTATTGCCGCAAACCTGGTCGTCAAGAACTACTGTGAGATGAAGGCCTCGGACCGTTCTGCCTGTGCGATGCGCGACCAGCACGCCAAGGCCCATGGATGCGTCGATGCGGAGTTCATCGTCCGCGACGATCTTCCGGCAGAGTTCTCGACACCGCTGTTTCGGCCGGGGGCCCGCTATCGGACCATCGTCCGGCTCTCCAACGGACAGGGACAGCCACAGAGCGACCGCAAGCCTGACGGTCGCGGCATGTCGATCAAGCTTTACGACGTCGCGGGCGAATCCATTCTGCGTGGCCTCGAGCCCGGCAGAACGCCGGCCGGCGAGCACGATTTCTTGCTGAGCAGCTTCCCGGTGTTCTTCTGCAAGGATGTGGTCGACTATTCCGAGTTGATGGAAGCCGTTGCGGCGCCGAGTGGGACCTGGCGCGAAAAGTTTAAGCGGCTCCTCAAATGGATCGTGTTTGCCGTTCGCAATCCGCGCCAGTTCTACACGTTTGGTCGCACCGCTCTCGTCAGGATCGGCAATCCGCTGACTGCGACCTATCATAGCATGTCACCCTATTTGTTAGGTGAGGAGCATGTGGTGCGCTACCTCGTCAGTCCCGTGCCGGCTCGGAACGATGTCCCATCGTGGTGGAATTTCTTTTTCGGATCGCGACCCGACAATTTCCTCCAGGAGGCGATGCTTCGCGATCTCAATCCGACTCCACCTGGAGATGATATCGTGTTCGATTTCGCGGTGCGGGTGCGCCATTCGGCCAAACCGGAAGAGGTCGAGAACGCTCTCCTGCAGTGGACCCGTCCCCAGGATCGGACCGTGTCGATCGGAGAAATCAGGATTCCAAGGCAGAATTTCCTAACGCCGGATCGGGTTTTCGATGGCGAACGCATGATGTTCAGCCCGTGGAACTGCTTGCAGCAGCACCGACCTCTCGGTAGCATCAACCGGATGCGGCTTGCCGTGTACCTTGCGTCCCTGCAGGTACGGCGGAAGCTCAACATGGTTGGACCTTGAGCGGGCAGGCGAAACCGGACCAATTTGATGGACCTCGGCTGGTTGCGGCGCTGCCAAACGCAGAGATGGCAGGGCTGCAGGCTGAGCGCCGACAGCTTACCGTCGTGTTCGTCGATCTCATCGGCTCGACGCCGCTGAGCGAGCGGATCGATCCCGAGGAGTTCTTCGCGGTCATCCGGACCTATCGCGATCTCTGCAACGAGCAGATTTGCCGCTATGGCGGTCACATCGCCAGAATGATCGGCGACGGACTGCTCGCCTATTTCGGCGTCCCGCAGGCGCACGAAAACGATCCCGAGCGCGCGGTGCGCGCCTCGCTCGCCATCACCGCCGCCATCAAGGAGCGGGAATTCCAGATGTCGGATGGCAGCTTCCTCCGGCTGCGGGTGAGGATCGGGGTCAACACCGGTCCGGTGGTCGTCGGCAGCGTGCCGGGCGAGCCCTCCGAGCGGCGGGAAGTGTTCGGCAGCTCGGTGCATGTCGCGGCCCGGCTTCAAGGTCTCGCCGGCGAGAACGCGGTGGTCATCGGTTCAGGCACCTATGAGTTGATCCGCGGCATGTTCGATTGCGAGCCGCTGGGCAAGCGCCGGCTGAAGGGCGTCGAGGAGCCGGCCGAGTCTTGGCGCGTGAACGGCGTTTCGCCGGGCGAGAGCAGGTTCGACCGCGCGCGAACCTTGCCGCTGCCGCCGATGATCAACCGATACGATGAACGCGCGCTGCTGGCCGAGCTGTGGGAGCAGAGCCTTGGCGGAGCAGGGCGCGTCGGCGTCATCTCCGGCGAGCCCGGCATCGGCAAGTCGCGCCTGATCCGCGAGTTCAGAAGCTCGCTCGACCGATCCGCGGTTGATGTTCTCTCCGTTCAGTGCTCGCCGTTTCACGTCAATTCGCCACTTGCGCCGGAAATCGAGCGGCTGAAGCGCGCAACGGGCATCCACGAAACCGACGACCCGCGGCTATCGCTGGCGAAATTGCGTCATCTGCTGGGGAGAGCCGGTTTCGATGTCGGGCAGGCGCTTCCCTATTACGGGTCACTGCTGTCGATACCGGCGTGCGAAGGATACGAGCCTGCCGATCTCCGTTCTCCTTCCGAGCGTGCGCGTGCCTTCCAGGTGATAATCGAGGTTCTCGTTGCGGCGTCACGAAGGAAGCCCGTCCTGTTCATCGTCGAGGATGTCCAGTGGATCGATCCGACGAGCGTCGACCTTCTCTCGCGGGTGATCGCCCGCTGCGCGCGCGAGCGCGTCCTGTATCTGGTCACGCACCGCGACGACTACGAGGCTGGCTGGCTATCGGGTCCGACCATCAAGCGCATCACTCTGCAAAAGCTTGCAGCAGACGAGTGCGAGCGGATGGTTGCCGCCGTTGCCGGCATCGAGTTTCTTCCGCGGATCACCAGCCAGATTGTCGAGAGGACCGACGGCGTGCCGCTCTTCATCGAGGAGTTCACGCGAGCGGTGGTGGATTCCGGGGCGATCGAGAGCGCCACCGACCACGGCAAATTGCCGGGGCCGCTGGTGCCGGCAAGTGTCCACGATTCCCTGATGGAGCGTCTTGACCGGCTGGGGACCGCCAAGCGCGTGGCCCAGATCGCCTCCGTATTCGGTCGGCAGTTCGACTATCGCGGCATTTTCAGCCTGCTTCCGGATCAGGACGAGTCGCTGATATCAGCGCTTGAGGCTCTGGAGCGGGCCGGGATCGTGTATCGCATCAACGAAGAGGAAGGCACGTTGTACGCTTTCAAACACGCGATGATTCAGGAAGCGGCGTATTCCTCGCTACTGAAGGAGGATCGGCGCAAGCTGCACGCACGCGCAGCGTCCTGGCTGCGTCAGCAGGCCGACATCGGGGAGAGCAGCGATCCCGCCGTGCTGGGCTATCACTACGCGCAGGCGGAAAACATTCCGGAGGCCATCGACGCCTGGCTGCAGGCGGGCAAGTCCGCGCTCAGCCGATCGGCCACCAAGGAGGCGGTGGCGCATCTGCGCGAGGGCCTCTCTTTGCTGTCGAGGCTATCAGCTTCGTCGCGCCGCTACGAGGCCGAGATCGCGCTGCAATCCAACCTTGCGATGGCATACACCGCGATTGCGGGCTGGTCCGATCCGAACGTCTACGAGCCCTATCATCGGGCGCTGAAGCTCTCCGGCAGCCATGGCACGATCCGCGAGAAGACCGCCGTTCTTTGGGGTGTTGCGGTGGCCGAGCTGGTCAATTGCGAACTCACCAAAGTGCTCGAGCATTCGCAGGATTTCCTCCGGCGAGCCGAGGAGTGGCGCGACGATGAGGCCATCCTGATGGCGTCCACCGCGGCGCTGATCGTCAATTTCTTCACCGGCCGTCTGAATGAAGCGCGCGAATTGGCTGTCGCGATTGAAGCGCGCTACAATCCGCGTGAGCACGGCAAGCTGGTTCAAACCTATCAGCACGATCCTCTGGTCGTTGCGCTCGTCTATTCCGGACACATCGAATGGCTGCTCGGCCGTCCCAACCGGGCCAGGGAGTGCTGTGAATCTGCAAGGCGGCTGGCGAACGAGATCGGCCATCCCTTCATGATCGCGCTCGCCCACATCCTTGGCGTCGGCGATCACTGGTATGACGGAGACCTTGCAGCCAATCTGGCCTGCGTCGAGCACGGGATGAAGGTCGCCGCCGACTACGGCTATCCGATGTACCAGGTCATCGGTCCGCTATGGGCCACCTCGGCGCTGGCGGCGCGCGGCCCCGCGCCGGTCGTGCTTGAGAAGCTCTCCGGCCTGATCGGCAGACTGCCGGCGGAGAATCGATGTATTCAGATGCCGCTCTACAAGGCTCTGCTCGCCACCGAGTTCGGACGGATCGGGCAGAAGGACAGGGCGCTCGCATTGGTGACTTCGGCCGAGTCCCTGATCAAGCAGACCGGCGAACGCTGGCTGGCCCCGGAGATCTACCGGATCCACGGTTCGCTGCTGCACGCCGAACCGCATCGCGACGACGCTGCCGCCATCCGCCTGTTCAGGCGCTCGCTTGCCTATGCGAGAAAGCTCGAATCCGTCGGCTGGGAATTGCGCACCGCAATCGACCTCGCGCGCCTTCTCATGAACAGGAACAAGAGCCGGCGTAGCCTGACCGAGGCACGAGACGTGCTCGCATCAGCGCGAGCGAAATTCTCCTCCGCCGAGACATCGGCCGATCTGCGGCAGGCGGATGATCTGCTGCAGCAACTGAGTTCGGGCGTGAACTCGTAAATTCAGAGTGCCGGCGGATGTCCGCTGTGGTGTCCGTTTCGGACCCTGGCCAGGCATCGCCTGGAGCCCGAAAGGGCCAGGCGCTGCCGTGACCAATCGCGGCAAAATTGTTCGTTGTTCGATCACCTCGTTGGCGCCGGCAAGTAGCGAGGCCCGACAGTCAAGCCGAGCGCCTTGGCTGCTTTGAGATTGATTGATGAACTCAAGCTATGGAGTCCAGGATCGGCAGATCAGCAGGCTTCTCGCCCTTAAGCACGCAGCCTGTGTTCCTGTCCCACGCCGGGCACAGTGAACTGAAATACGGCGCCGCGAGGTTCATTCGCTTCTGCCCATAGCCGGCCGCCATGAGCCTCAATGATGGACCGGCAGATTGACAGTCCCATCCCCGTTCCATTGGACTTCGTGGTGTAGAAGGCCTCGAAAACGCGCTCGAGATGGTGAGGATCGATGCCCGGTCCGGAATCGCGTACGGCCACGACGACCCCGGTGTGGTCTTGCTCGGTGCTGATCGACAGCTCTCGCGCCCCCGCCTCAACCGAGCCCATTGCTTCAACCGCGTTCAGGATCAGGTTCAGGAAGACTTGTTGCAATTGAACACGATCCCCATGAACAGGAAGCAAGCCTTCCGCAAGGCGCGTCTGAACCGAGACACCATTCCTGATGGTTGCGCTTCGCGCCAACACGATCACCTCATTGATTGCCGCATTGAGATCGAATCGCTCTTTTCGCGGAGGCGTTTTCTTGATCTGCTCACGGATGCGGCCGACGATGTCTCTAGCGCGATCGGAATCGCGCACGATACAGCCCAACGCCTGCCTGGCTTCACTCAGATCTGGCGGCTGTTTGCCCAAAAAATTCAGGGCGGCACAGGCGTTGATGTGTGCCGCGGCGATCGGTTGCGTGATCTCGTGAGACAGTGAGGCAGCCAATTCTCCCATCATGCTCACGCGGTTCATGTGGGCGAAATCCGATTGCATCTGCTGCATTCGTTCCAGCGCTCGTGTGCGATCCTCGATGTCCACCAGCAGGATGAACCAGCGCACGATGAGTCCGGACTCATCGCGAATTGGGACACCGCGGTTTTCAAACCACCGATATTCGCCGTCGAACCGCCGCAGGCGCAGTTCGTAATGGAAGGGAGCACCGGCGGCGATTGATCTCTTAAAAAGCTCAAGGATGCGGGGAAGGTCTTTAGGATGTACGGCATCGCTTGTTTCCCAGGTCGTCAGCTCTTCCCGCGGGCGGCCGAAATACTCGATGATTTGGCGATTGACGGTTTCGAGTTCACCATTGGGGGCCATGATCGCAACGAGACCTGCTATTCCGTCAATGGCTGACCGATACTTCGCCTCGCTCTCCTGCAAATTGCGGTTGGCGTGGGCAAGCGCCAGTGTGCGTTGCTTCTCGGCTTCGAACAGGCGCACGTTTTCGATCGCGATCACCGCTTCGTCGGCGAAGGTCTCGAGAAGCGCGATCTGGTTGTCGGAGAATGGTCGGACCTCCCATCGCCGGAACAGAATGACTCCAATAGGGGTCCGCTCACGCAGCAACGGTGTTCCGAGCGTGGTGCGATGTCCCTGGCGTTTTGCGTCACTGCTGCCCGACGGGAACTCGCTATTCTCTGCCGCGAGATCGTGGACATGAATCGACCGCCGATCACATATGGCTCGTCCTATCACCCTGTCGCGATTTAAAGGAAATCCCTCACGGGCTTGAATATGCACCGGAAGTTCCCCGTATGAAGCCACCAAGCGAAGAAGGTTGTTCTCCAGGCGGTAGATCTCCGCATTGTTCGAGTCGCACAGGCGTGCGGCATGTTCGGCCACCGCGTCCAGCACCGACTGAAGCGGCGAATCCGAGATGATGCGCAGCATCTCGGAGGTGGCAGTTTGCTGCTTCGTAGCCTCGATCAGGCGCTCCCGCACGTTGGCGGTCTCCCGTTTGCATGCTTCAAGCTGTCGTTCGAGATCGGCGCGGATCTGGCGAACTCGACCAAACCGCGCCTTCGTTTTGGTCAGGTGAAGCTTGCAACCTCGCGTTCGACTCTTCGTCCATTTGCGAGACAAGGTCATCTCCATCGCCCGAGAAGCCCCAATACTGATCGTCACAACCGGTGACGGGGCCTGGGGGAGAATAGCACGCAGCCCAGAGCGCGCGTCAGCACATGCGCCAGGGCCATCGCCGCCAAAGGCGCGCTCGCCGTCATCCCCAACAACCCATCACGCGCGCTTAAATATCCGCTCGACAAGCATCTCTATGCCGAGCGGCATCTCGTGGAGTGCTGTTTCTCAAAACTCAAGCAATTCCGTCGCGTCGCAACCCGTTTCGAAAGGACTGCCCGAAACTACCGCGCCGTCGTCACCATCGCAGCCATCGTCTTATTGATGCGATAAGTGTCCACAGGACCCAGGGCGTGAATCCATAAATTCAGAGTGTGCGGGCGGGCGCCTGCTTTGGTGTGCATTTCGGACGCTGGTCGGACAATGGCTCGCAGTCCGAAAGGTGGCATTTGCTGACGTATGCGCCGCAACAAAGTGCGGCGCACTGCAGCACATCCGGGGCCTTCGAAGGCGGCTACCGGTTCGCGACACCTCTGATCGGCATCACGCCCTACGCCGCGGTCCAGGTGATCAGCCTTGATCTGCCGGCCTATGCCGAGCGGAGCCTCGTCGGTGCTGGCCTGTTCGCATTGAACTATGGCGCCCAGACCACGACCGACACCCGCACAGAGCTCGGCCTGCGCACCGACAAGTCGTTCGCCATGGAGGATGGCGTGCTGACGCTGCGCGGCCGGCTGGCGTGGGCGCATGACTACAATCCCGACCGCGCGGTGAGTGCGATCTTCCAGTCGCTGCCGGGCACAAGCTTTGTCGTGAACGGCGCGCGGCCGGATCCCGATTCCGCGCTCGTCAGCGCCAGCGCCGAGCAGAAGTGGCTGAACGGCTTCTCGCTCGCCGCAACATTCGAAGGCGAGTTTTCCGGCAACGTCACCAGCTACGCCGGCAAGGGCGTCGTCAAATATAGCTGGTGAGGTAGGCGCCGGGCAGCGATCACGTCAACGCAAGCGCGACCTCGCGCGGCCGAAAAAAGAACCCTTGAAGGAACCCTTGTGTTCTCGAAGAAAGTGTATACCTTGCTGTTATTCGATTAGCCGTTGTGCCTTGTTGAATGGTCCAGGCGGCCCTTTTCCAGAGACATCGTCGGATTGAGTTTGGGGATCGTGCGAATCCACGCGAGGCGCGCGTTTGCGCTTTGGAGAAATGTTATGGCGACAGGTACGGTGAAGTGGTTCAACGGGCAAAAGGGTTTTGGATTTATTCAGCCGAATGATGGCGGAACCGATGTGTTCGTCCACATAAGCGCGGTCGAGCGGGCCGGGCTTCATGGACTCGCTGAGGGGCAGCGAGTGAACTTCGAAGTCAAGACCGACCCGAAGCGTGGCAAGGTCAGCGCCGAGAACCTCTCGCTGGCGTAAGCAGCTTTCGTCATTCCACGGATGTACTGGGATGACTGTGCGACCCGCTCGATCTCGGGATTGAGCGGGCTTTTGCGCGCGAAGGGCAATCTGTCCCTTCAATTTAGATCGCCAGAGCATGATCCGGAAAAGTGCGAAGCGGTTTTCCGAAAAGATCATGCTCAAACAATAACCTAAAGCGCGATGATGATTCATCCTCATCTCATCGCGCTTTAGACGGGCGGGATTTACTTCGAAGGAGTCGTTGTAACGCTTCGGCTGCCGCGACTTCAGCCAACCTGGCGCTGCAACTCTGATGGAGCAACAACCGTGCAAGTAATCGTTCGCGACAACAACGTCGACCAAGCGCTTCGAGTTCTAAAGAAGAAGATGCAGCGCGAGGGCGTGTTCAGGGAAATGAAACGTCGTCGTTCTTACGAAAAGCCCTCGGAAAAAAAGACCAGGGAGAAATCTGACGCCGTGCGCCGTGCCCGCAAGCTTGCTCGGAAACAGGCCATCCGCGACGGGCTCATCGCCGCGCCACCCAAAAAGGAAAGAGTCTTGAGCAAGCGTCCGCAAGTGCTGCCCGCCGTTACTAGCGGCACACGAGGGACCTAACAAGCGTGCGAAGCGGATCGTCGTCCGCTGGCGCCGTATTCGCCGCGGCTCCGTGTAACGCAGACGCCTGGTGAGGTCGTGAGCTATGGACGAGGAGGGGCAGACGACGCGCACTTAGGCGCTAAAGATCAGGGATAGGCCATGAAGTTAAACCAAGCCCAGATAACCAAAACGCTGTCTCAGTTTCGAGCGCAGGTGCTTGCTGAGGATCATCCAGCAGTGGCACAATTTTGCGAATTGTTCGGACAGCATACCTTCTTTCTCGACCCCAAGGGGCTGCATGTGCTCGAGTTGCTCGAAGTTCCTGGGATGGAAGCTGAGGAAGGAGAGGTAATAAGTCTTGCGGATTGGAGCGACGCGGACTTTACAAAGTTGACGACGCATCAGCCCGAACCGACGGGCGTCGTCGTTCGCTTGAAAGACGTTCGACACTGAGATCGCTTCTAGAGCATGATCCGGAAAAGTGGGCACCGGTTTTCCCAAAAGATCACGCTCAAACAAAGAGCTAAAGCGGGATGACGATTCGAAGAAAAGTCATCCCGCTTTAGGACCAATTTCCAGCGCTGCGCGATCGGCCGTTTCGGAAATCGATGCGGCGCAGAAAATGCAGGGCGGCCTGCCTTCGAATTCACTCGCCCGGTATTTGCGGGTGTGGCAATTGCAGACCAATCTTTTGGCCAAGGTTGAGCAATGTCGGCGTTTAGCAAGGGAGATTACGGACCCGCTAACCTCCAACCGGCTCCTGGAGCTTGCCGACGAGTACATTTGGCAGATCAAGAATGGCTCCGCGGGCCATCGCGATTGAGGGCGACTTCCAGTTCCGCCAGTGTTTCCTCGGCAGATGCCACGACGTCGGCGCACGCTCGGCCAAATTGGAACCGTCATGGCCGTCAGGAGTCGGATCTTTGTCCCCGGCAACTTGCCCCTCCGGTCGGGAGCCAGGGCCGAAGGAGGAGGAGATGACTTATACCCACGAATCGAAGAAGCCCACCGCAGCTCAGCAAGCGGCCCAAAAGGCCTTCAGGGAAGCGGATACCAAGGTTGCGATGTCCGAGTATGAACGTAATCAAGAAGCCTTTCATGCAAATCGAGAGCGATTGAAGGCGGAGCGATTGGCTCGGGAAGCGGCGGCGACTGGTAACGTCGCGGACAAGAAAAAGCGCTCAGCCGGCGAGGCCAACCGCGATTTTGCGAGCAGATCGAGGCGCAGCAAGTAAGCTGTGCCCGCTGAAGCATCGCTCATGCGCCGGCGAATAGCGCTTTCCGAGTGTCAGTTCTAAGAGCTGTTCCCGTTGGCTCTGTTCGAAGGAGCAACCAACCCTATGCCCGAGAGAAGAGAGCTGTACCGCAGTCCAAACGGCGATGCATGGTTCCTTGCGCGCGAACCGACGACCGGCAATGCTTTCATCCTCCATCAGCCGAATGCGCCTTCCGGTGGTCGGCTGTCGCCCATTGAGTTGGGCGAGTTCTTGCGGAGCAACGTGAATGGACCCGAGCACCAAGCCCTGTTGCGTTTGATTGGGACGCTGGTCGAGGTGCCGCCCTATGCCTGAAACGCCGCGACGCTCTTCGTAGCGCAAGCGGCGTCTCTTCCTTGTCGGCTCCGAGGGCAACGATCTTGAGCTGATCGTCTGCCGACCGCCATTTTCGGCGTTCGGCTCGGCCGAAGTACGAGACCTGCTCGCATCGCGAAAATGCGCGTCCGGCGAGACGTCGGCTTTGGTCGGCGTTGAGACGCCGCCGCCGATCACGTCAGCGCAAGCACGACGAGGCTTGAGCACAACAGGACGATCCCGGCAATGGTGACGGCGAGAAAGCTGTAAGAGGCAAATTCTTCACGCATGGCGCACCTCAAAAAAGCGTCCCCGCAATACCTTTTGATAGTCGTTCTCCAGCACCCGACACGAAGATAGTGGGCGCCCGTTTCCGCAGAATTTCGACAAGCCGGAAAACGGTTTCGTTTTCGGAAAACCGGTATCCACTTTTCCGGATCATGCTCTGGGGAGCGGCGCGGACCATGGCCCTCGTCCAGACCACTCGGGACGGCTACATCCTGCTCAGCGGCCTTTGCCTCCATGGCCTGGAGCGGTGCCTCACAGTTTGACGTAGCTCCAGCCCTGTTCCTGCAGCTCCAAGACGCGGACGACGCCGGATTTCACGATCGTCGCCTGTGGAACGAGGTTGATATCCTTGTTCTCCGCCTTACGCATGTTTTCCTGGGTATTGCCGCAGGCTTTGAAGGAGATTTCCGGGTTGCTCATTGCGAGCCCCTCGATGCGCGCCTTCACCGGAGAGGTGTCATCGCGCAGCATGTGAAGGCCAGGGCCAAACGTGACAACCTCAATCGACACTTCTTCACCGAGATTGCGGTAGTATTGCGCGACGTTGGTCGCATTGTTAAGTGCGAGATTCATCATCGCGGGATCGTTGGAATTGACCTGCAGCAGGAGCTGATGCGGCTTCCTGGGGAGCTCGGTGGGTTTTGTCACCAGTACCAGTTTCTGCTTGCTCGCCTGGTCGTGCTTGCTCGTCTGATCGTCCTTCTGCCTGCTCGGCTGCTTCTGCGTGCTCACCCGGTGCTGCTTACTCGCTTGCGGCCTCATCTGATCGTCTGGCTGCGCTTGCGCGGTCGGCGCGATCAGGAGCGACATCGCTAGGCCGGCAATGGCTGCTATCGCCAGATTTCCGATTCTGATCATCTTGCTTCTCCCTGTCCCATGACCATCAGTCGCCTGGTCTGGCGACGGCATGTGGCCATTTGCACGCCGCCGCCAGTTTTTCGCGCACGGTCTTCAATCCGCCGAGCAGGAAATGCGCCTCCTGAGCCGCGCCGCTGCGGGTGGAAAGACGGACAGCGATGCCGCCCTCTTCGGGTAACGATTGCAGCAGACGCACGACGTCACCCCGGAAAGCGGCACCGGGCCCGAATGACGGCGAGGCGGCCGCAAGCTGCACCGGCGGATTCGCATTGACGCGGTAGAAGATGGTGTATTCCTCGGCACGGCTTGATACCGCCGGTCCTGCGAGCACGAGCTCGGTGCGGCCTTTGCGGCAGTGGATTGCGAGTTGCATCGCGGTGCCATCCGAGTCACCGCGAGCGGATGTGGTGGCGGTGACGATGGGCGAATAGTCCACCGGCGATGTGGTCTCGCTGAGCAGCCAGTTGTCGTACGGCGCCGGGCGACCAGGCGGCGCTATCTTACGTGATAGATCGTCCAGACATTGTAGCCGGGCCGGTCCCTCCATCACCGAGCACGCCCGAAGATTTGTCATCGGATCGTTCGTGCCTTGAGCGTAGGCGATGCCGCAAGCCATTTTTAACGTGACAGCGAGGGGAAAAGCAGCAGCCTTCATGGCGGCGCCTGTGCGCTGCGCGCCTTGTGATCCAGCCATTCCTGCGCGGCCGGGAAGCGGGTTAGTCCGGGGACGGTCGCTGCGAGATTGATCGACTGCCATTTCGGGTCAAAGCCTGGTGCCTGCAGGCGGTCGATTCGCGAGAACAGGTAGTCGACGAAGCGCGCGACGCGTTGATAATGGTTCGACCGCGGCGGCCAATTGAACGCGACAAGCGCGGTCGGCACTGCGATGGTCGATACCCGCTCGCCCTGCTTGATCAGATTGGGATACTCATTTGTCTCCAGTGTCGCGGGCAGGTAGTAGTCCTCGAACTTGCTGTCGTATTGGACCGGGAGAAACTTGAATCCCGCCTCCCAGCGGCCGCGCACGAAGGCGTCGACCGGTTTCGACGTGATGAACACCACCGCCGCCATCTCACCTTTGCGCATCTGTTCCAGGGCGACCTGATGGGGAATGAACGTCTTCTCGACCTCGATGCCGAGACGGCTGAAGATCAGCGGTCCCGAATAGGCGGCTGCGGTGCCCTTCGTGTTGAAGTTCACTTTCTTGCCGGCGAGATCCTGCAGGCTTGTGATTTCCGGTCGGACGAAAATATGCAGCTCGGACGGGAAGAGATTGAGCAGGTAAGTGATGCGGCTTCGGATCTGCGGCACTTGAATCTTGTACTCTTCGAGCGCGTCGGAATTGATGATCGCCGTATCGACGCCGCGCAGATAGAGCAGCGAGTTCAGATTCTCGGTGGCGCCCCGGGTGACGATCGGTAGCAGATGCATGTTCGCTCCGTCATCGACCACGCGGGCCATTTCCGCAGCCAGGCGGATTGGCGCTCCCTCCAGCAAGCCGCCAGCGAGCCCGACGGTCCAAGCGTTCATGCGGTCTTTTTCGGTCTGCAGCGGCAAGGGCCGTCGAACCACTTGTGCATTGCCCTTGGAGGGTTGCGTGGTCTGTGCGTCCAGGTCAGCCGGTTGAAGCATCATGGCGACCAGCACCAGCACGGCGAGCAGGAGCAACGAGCGTGGCCTTGGCAGCGTGTTCATGTCAGTCCCCCTCTTGATCACCAACTGCAGCAGCCAGCGTCATCATGTGGAACGCAACAATCTCATCCTCTCACCGGGGCAACGCGTCGAGCCGGTCCTTGGCTTCGCGAATACCGCCACTGTGTGCCTTCGCGTAGAGCTCTCGCGCCTTAGCCGCTTCGCCGCGCGTTCCATAGGTGCCCCAGGCGGATAAAACGGCGGGATCATACGTCTCCGCGAGCATAAAACTTGCCCGCGCATTGTCGTTCTCGGCGGCACGCTCGAGCACTATCCTCGCCGCGCCGATATTGCCCTGGCCGAGCAACGCGCTGGCGCGCGCGATCAATCGGGCCGCCTCCGCCTTGTCCTGGTCTGCGGCTGTTGGCGGCTCCGATACGGCGGCTGCCACGGTCTGTGTCACCGGCATCATCGGGCCTTCAATTGCGCGGCCCACGGTCACGCGTTCATCGACGGGGCGCCGCGCCGATGCAAGATCCCGTGCCATGGCTTCGGTTCTGCTTCGCTCCTGCTGCAGCGACTGCCGCAGTTCCGCGATGGTGGCCTCCGCCGTCTGCTTCTGCTGGACGGCTTCATCAACTGCCTTCTGCGACTGCGCGGCCTGGGTCTCGATCTCGCTGCTCGTTCCGGCAAGTTCACTCGCGAGTGCCGCGGCACGCATCTGCGCCTCGTCGAGCGCGCGGCGTTGCTGCTCGGCACTCGCTGTCATCGCCTGGCGCGCTGCGCCGACCTCCTGGGTGAGGGCGGCGGTCTTTTCTTGCTCCTGCTGCAGCGACTGCCGCAGTTCCGCGATCTCGCGCTCGGTCGTCTGTCTCTGTTGCGCGGTCGCATCGTCAGGGTTGCGCGACTGTATATCCCGGGTCTCGGTCTCGCGGCGCGTTCCGGCAAGTTCGTTCGCGAGCGCCGCAGCGTGGGCCTGTTCCTGTTGAAGGGACTGCCGCAGTTCCTCTGCTGCAATTTCCGCAGCCTCCCAGCGCTGTATCGCGTCGTCCTGAAACTTGCTCGATAGCGCCAGCATCGTCTCCAAGTCGCCGCGGACTTTCGCGAGTTCGGCCGTCAGTGCGGCGGATTTTTCGCGTTCCTGGTAAAGCGACTGCTGTAATTCTGCGGACGTGGCCGCCGCCGGTGCGTCCCTGTGCGAAGTCTCTTCGTCGAGCGCTTGGCGACGCTGCACTGTGTCCGCCAACAGCATCTGTCGTGAAAGGTCGGTGTCCTGCATGAGGACTGCTGTCGTTCCGCGCTGAACGAGCGTTTGCCACCCGGCGACCTCAGGCTTCAGATTGAGCCCGACGGCGCGCCCGGCTTCGATCGTCTTCGAAACCTCGGGTCCGCTGAATTGGTCGAACACACCGATCAGCGCAGCCGCAACGAGGATTGCGGCGATCAAAGAACCCGCTAACCATTGGCCCGCACGACCGACCTGGAGCCGACCGCTCGATTCGTCTTCTTGAAACACATCCTCGGTTATTGGGTACCAATGCGTCGGCGCGATCCTGATGGGATGCCCATTTTTCCAAAGCCATTCGCCCGCCTCACGTGACCAATGAGCGATATCAAAGGCTCCGGTCGCACTCTCGACCCAGATATCCTGTCCGTCCCTTGGTGCAGTATCAATTGGCCGGCGCATGTATGACGCCTTCGCATGTCTTCGTATTCAATCAGACCACGTGTAATCGGACTGACGCCGCAGCAATTCGGATGGTCGCGGCACCCCTAATGTCGCAAGGAGAAAAACATCATTTAAATATAATTTAAAGTCAAATTAAATCACGTGTGTCTCGACGGAAGCGGTTGCACCGCGCTTCCGTCAATCGGGCCTGGCCGCGGTTTTCAGGCTTGAGGCCGCCGAATGAGCCTTGGAATTCCGGTGGAAAGGCGCGCCGCCAGGAACATTGCGGTGAAACCAAGTTCCCTGCGGTTTAGTATCTATTATTATAAAAATATCATTTAATTATTTAATTAGAAGAAAGAGGGAAATAAAATATTGCCAATCCGAGGATTGTTCTTGTTGGATGGGCGGTGTCAGGGATTGCGACCACCAGCCTTCGCCGATAAGCGGTCATTTTCTGCAATCATGGCGCCTCAGCTAGGCGCTATCGTGCGCAAGCGCGCCGAGCCGCCTGGGCCCTTGAGTCCGGCAGCATCAAAGCACTGATTGGCACGGCGATGGTTCACCCAGCAGGGGCGACGCATCTGGCTGGCGCCATCGACCCCCGACCCAGGGCTCGCCGGCGTCGATCACGTCAGCGCAAGCGCGACGAGGCCTGAGCACAACAGGACGATCCCGGCAATGGTGACGGCGAGAAAGCTGTAAGAGGCAAATTCTTCACGCATGGCGCACCTCAAAAAGCAGTCCCCGCAATACCCTTCGGATCGTCGTTCTCCAGCACCCGACACGAAAATAGTCCGCGCCCGTTTCCGCAGAATTTCGACCAAGCCGGAAACGGTTTCGTCATCCACCGATTGTTTCATGACCGTTACACACGTGCAGGCCCAAAAGTTGCGGCCAGCCATTGGGGGATGGCTGGCCGCGCGCGAACCGGTCTGGGACGGGGAGGGGTGGGGATGTGACCGGGTCGCGTGTTCGATGTTCCCTTATTGCCGCGAGCTGGCGGTGGCGACCGCCGGGCGGTTGTCGCCGAGCGAGACCCAGACGTTAGGATCGCTCTGCGACTGCCGTTTGACGAAGCGGTAGCCGGTTGCGGTCCAGGCGACGACGTCCTCGTTCTGGTTGTCGAGGATGAACTCGCCCTTGTCGGTCTTCACCGTGAGCACCGCGTGGCCTTCGCCCTTCTTGTCGCGCACGACAGTGATCAACAGCGCCTCGCGCGGCCAGCCGGCGTCGATCAGCATCTTGCGCTTCAGGAGCACGTAGTCCTCGCAGTCGCCGTAGCCGTCCGTCGGCAACGACCATTTCTCGATCACCCCCCAATGATCCATGTCGGTCATCGGCTTGATGGTCTCGTTGACCCATTTGTTGACCCGCAACAGATCGCGCCATGCCGTCTGCGACAGCACGATGTCGCGCGGTTGCGTCGCGCCGCCGCGGCAATCGCCCGGGTTGTCGGCGCAGAATTCGACCCAGCCGATCGGCGAACGCGTCGCATCGCCGAGGCTGGCATAGACCACGTCGCCTGCTTTCGCCGCGACGCTGGTAGTGACGCTCAATCCGAACAGGATGGCGGCAACCGCCCATCCTTTCCCCTGTCCCCTGAAAACCATCGTGGCCCCCGTTTTTCTTGTTGGGACCACGTTTCGCACAAAGGTTTTGCGGTGCGGCTAAGTCAGCAAAGGTGATTTGACGTGAATGCAAGTAAAGCTGGTGGCAAATTCGATCTATACTTGAAGCGAACTCGACTAAAATTCGAGACAACTGCAATTGATTCAAATTTTACGCGTTAACGACCTTGACGCCGTGCCAGCAGGTCTTTCTCGCCGCGAAATCCGCCCGCGTTAACCGCGTGCGGAGGACGCCAGACAAGGCAAAGGCGGCGTCCGCCATCGCGGATGCCGCCTCATTCGGGCTGAAAATCAGGAGATTTGAGCGTCGCGGGCTTTACCGCGCGGTAACCGCGTCTTCGAGCGTCTCGGCGGCCTGCTCGTGGACGAACTCCAGCGCAAAGCCGTCGTCGAGGTTTCGCACCACGCGCGATTGCACGCGGCCGAGCATGACCAGCGACTTCAGCGGCGGCCGGTTCTCGGCGGCGATCGCCGCGCCCGACAGCGAGAGGTCGATGATGCGGCAGGTCATCTTGCTGCCGTCCTCAAGCGTGAGCAGCGCGATCGGGTTGCGCGGCACGATGCGGTCGTGGCGGCGGTCTTCCGGCAGATTGAGGATGTCGCGGTTGGCGAGCCAGGTGAGCTGTGCGGCGAGCTTGTCGCGCTTGCGCGGCGTCGAGACGATCGTCATCGCAAAGCCGTTGTCGATGATGCGGGTGATCCTGCCCTCGACGCGGCCGATATGGTCGAGATAGGCGATCACGCGGTCGCCGACATTGCCGATGCCGGGCGCCAGCAGCGCGAGCCCGCCCGGGGACATGTTAATAATCTGGCAAGGAAACTCGCGGCGGTCGGGCAGCATGTAGCGGCCGAGCAGGTGCACCTTGACGCGCTGGAAGCGCCGCCGTTCCTCCTGTGCCGGGAAGACCGTAGGTTTCTTTTGTGCAAACGACATCACCGCCACCCGACAACCGGCCTTCCGGCGTGGGCTGAACCCTACGGCTGACAGGGTTAATGAGCGGTTAGCCGCGGTTGCATCAAGTATGGGCACGCACGCGACCGATGGGCGCAATCCGCGCCGCCGGTGAACGTCCGCGACCGCGCGGATCATGACCGTTTTGTGTGAAGGCGGCGGCGTGCAAATTCCCTTTGCGCATGGGAGGGCGCCACTTCGTCCGGGCTCGGAGGCTGTTCCGATGGCATGCCGGCGTGTACTCTTCTCACGAGGCCTCGTAGAGGGCAGGCAACAAACAACGAGGGAGGCATCGGACACGAGCATGACCGATATCCGATACGTCGCGCCGCAGACGCTTGATGAAGCGGTCGGCGCTTATGCAGCGGCGGGCAGCGCCGCGCGCATCCTGGCCGGCGGCACGGATCTCTTGGTGCAGATGCGTTCGGGCGCGGTGCAACCGGGCCTGATCGTCGACATCAAGAAAGTTGCGGAACTCACTGCCGTCGAAGAGCTTTCCGATGGCGGCTTCCGCATCGGCGCCGCGGTCCCGGGCGCCGTGCTGGCCGAGCACCCGCGCTTCAGGCAGATCTGGCCCGGCGTGCTGGAAGCGGTGAACCTGATCGGCTCCACGCAAGTGCAGGGCCGCGCCTCCGCCGGCGGCAATCTCTGCAATGCCTCGCCGGCCGGCGACAGCGTGCCCGCGATGATCG